>JBCCMA010000018.1:0-33270 GCA_039026595.1 Pseudomonadota bacterium | reverse complement strand
TGCAGGTTCTGCACGGCGATCACGTCGCCGGCGTCTGTTGTTTCTCGCATCGTGCGCACCTCTCTTGTTCTTATGTGCCCGCAGATGTACGCCGCCGACCGTTAACGTCGTCACATCTTTGCGGTTGTGCAAGTCCAGATGACCGGAAATTGAGCGGTGAATCAAGCACACGTGTGTCGCTTGAATTGCCTGTCAGGGCTCGTTACTTTTGATTGGTTGAGCGGCGAGGTGAACGTCGACGGCCTGACCGCTGAGTGTGTAGCGGGCCGAGACAAGCACGTAGTGGTGCGCGCTGGTGAGGATGCGCAAGGCATCTGTCAAAAAAAAGGCCCCGCAAATGCGGGGCCTTTCCGGCTTGGGATACACACGGCATCCCAATCCCCCCCTGAACTCAGTCTAACTGGTGTCCCTGGCAACCGCGCGACGGCGACGCACCGCGTACCACAGCGCCGTAAGCATCATCAGTGCCGGAACCGGATACGCCAACGCGTACACAACCGGCGTCAGCGCAATCCGGGTAACGAAGCGCGCCCCGTCGTGGTGAGCGATGTGATCGGCCACCAGCGGTGAGTGATGATAGTAGAGACGAACGAGCCAACGACCCGAATCTGACCGCATCAGGACCTCATCGCGGAAATCGCGAAGCACCTGCACATTGGGATCCAGGTACGAACCGTACGCAGCGGTTGCAATAAAGCAGGCACCGTTACTCCCGGTATCGCCCGTCGCGAACGCCGGCGGCTGGTTCAGCTGCGAACCCGGTTCGGGCGGCGGCTCGGCCGGCTGCGCCGCGACCGCCATGATCGGGATCACCGTCGTCATCTCCGTCGTATTGCGAGCCGTGCCGGTCATGACGCTGTCGGTCACGATGGTCAGCTCTGCTGTTTTCGCGCCCGGGCTTGTGGGCGAGAACGTGACGTCAATGTCGCAGCTGTTGTTTCGGGTTACGGGTGCCGAGGTGCAGTCCTCGGTCAATTCAAATTGATCCGCATCCGCGCCGCCCAGAACAATCGACACAAACATCAGATCGTCGGTACCCGTGTTCGTCACATCGAACTCACTGGTCGACGACTCGCCGACAAAGACCGGCGCGGAACTCTCACCGATCTCAATCATCGGTGCCGGGAATTCAGGACGGCTGCCCGCGAGGACAAAGCCGGTCAGCGACACTGACTGCGAGGGCATATCGACATCATTGGAAGCGACGTCGAGGCTGGCCGTCTTGTCGCCAGCGGTCACCGGCGAGAACGTCACCTCGACAGTGCAGACCTCCATCGGGTCGAGCACTTCGCCCGTGCACTCGTCGTCAGTCACCGCAAATTCCTGCGCGCCATCGCCAGACAATGCCACCCCGGTAATGGCGACCGGCAGCGACCCCGAACTGATGCCCATAACGACCGAGGTACTCGACTGATCGAGTTCGATCGGTGCCTCGACGCTACCGAAGGAAGCGGATTCCGGGGACAGCGTGAGCTGCGGTCCCGAAATGCCTGTGCCGGTCAATCCAAGACTGATCTCGGTGTCATTCGACGCATCCGAGGACACCGTCAGCGTGCCCGTTCGCACGCCGACATCGCTGGGAGCAAACGAGACCATGATTGCACAGCTTTCGCCCGGCATGAGCGTCTGGCAGTCCGACGTCGCTGAGAAATCTGCCGCGTTGGCACCGCCCGTCGCCGCCGCGCTGACCGTAAGGTCGGCGCTCCCGTCGTTGGAGACGGTCACCAGCGACATGGTGTCCTGCGAGACGATGATGTCGCCGAACGAGAGGGTTTGTGCCGGATCTAGCGAGATAAAGGACTGGGGCGCCAGGGTTGCCGAGCCCTCAACCGCGACTGTGACGGTCGCCTGATTCGGGTCATTTGACGGAATGTCGAAGCTGTCTGTGAAGTCACCCTCGGTCTGCGGATCAAACGTCACTTCAACGACGCAGGTCGCCGCCGGCACCAGAGTGACCGTGGAGCAGCCGTCAGATGTCAGCGCCAGAGGCGCGGCCAGTTCGCCGCTGTCAATCTGTCCGATGATCAGATCGTCGCCGCCGCTGTTGGTAACGGTGACCGCGCGCGTCACGGACTGACCCGTCAGCTGGTTCGGGAAGGCAACCGGATTCGGCGCCACCGTAATTTCAGGTGTCGCGCCCTGACCGGTCAGGTCTACGGTGAAGGTCGGCTCATTGAGATCGTTGGACACGATGGTGAGCTCGCCCGTGCGCTCGCCGCCCTGCGTCGGCGCGAAGGTGACGCTGATTGTGCACGTGCCACCGCTGGCCACGGAGGTCCCGCCGCAACCGTCGGTTGCGATTGAGAAGTCGCCCGCGTCGATCGAGACGGCCGACGCGCCAATCACAAGGGGCGCATCGCCACTGTTGCTGACGACCACGTCTTCGGTCCCTGTTTGGCCGATGCGGACGGTGCCGAAGTCGAGTGGATTCGGATCCGCGTCGATCTCGGGCACGATGCCGTCCCCGACAAGCACCACCGGTATGCTCGGCGGGACGTTGCCGACCGCATCGACGGTGAACGTTCCGGTCAGATCGTCGCCCTCCGCGGTGGGTGTAAAGGCGGCGGTGATCGTGCAGACGCCACCATCGGCGAGCAGTGTCGCGGTCGAGCACGTATCGGACTGGATCGAGAATGGCGAGGTCAGTGTCGACGTGCCGAGCGCGATAATCGCGTCACCAATACCCGTGTTCGTTACCGTGATGTCGGCGGTCGACGTTTCGCCGACGGGCGTGGCCGGAAACGGGTCGGGAACCGGCATGCTGACGTCGAGTGTGGGGGGCGCAGGTGCGAACCCCTGGAACGCGCCAGCGGGCACCAGCCGTGTGAAGGTGACCGCGCCCAGGATCACGCCCTCACCCTCGCCGGTGTCTACGTCAATCGTGACCTGACCGTTGTTGTTACAAAACGGCGCTTCCTGAAACGTAAATGTGACCGACCCGGACTCGAGGTTGCCGTCGGATCCAACCACGCCAGACCCGAAAACTGTCGCGATGGCCGGAGAGAGCACCAACGGGTTGGCTTCTGTCGCACTGCAGGAGGTCACGCCCGGCCGCGGGCACGCCGGGGCGCCCGCGTTACTGATGGAAAATTCAAAGTCGATGTCGGGAACGGAAGGCACGAAGCTGCAAAATGAGCCGACCGGTCCCGGCGGCGGTGCTTCACCAAAATTGAAAGAGCCGTCGGGCTGCACGGGGATATCGAGCTGGCCGGAAACCAGCGAGTTGGTCGTATTCATCGAACCGCCGGCGGCGGCGCCGAGTGCGGCGAAGCTGTCGCAGGTACCGAGACAGAACACGATTTCGCCCGAGTAGACGAATACATCGGCCCGCGCCGGCGTTGAAGCGTACATGGTCAGTGCGAGCAACGTGCTCGCGGCCGCGATTCGGGCGCGCGCGATTCCCGTCATATTTGTCCCCCAGCAGAACCCCGGTTTTATGTAAGGAGCCGGTGCAGGTCGCTCATGTCGACCTCTTTTTCGCCCGGTCCGTTCTCACACGCATGGGATGCGGGTGAGTGCAGCGACTATGGGCGGCCGTCCACATACTGTCAAGAATCGGCCGCCGATCATGCAGCGCAGCGTTGCAACCAAAGGCCTGCCAGCACGGGACCCGCCGGCGAGTGCAAACAATCGTCACGCCGCCGCCGAACACGATCGAGCGATGCATCGCGAGTGGAAAACTGTGATACTCCGAGCACGCCGTCGCGGCGCTGACTCTGTGTACACGGGAACTACGCATGAAAAAAGTGATTTGCGCCGCCGCCATAGCGGTCGTGCTGCTCGCCACCCATCAATCCGAGGCTCAGAACCCCGGTTTTGAAACTGACCGATGGTATGTCTCGCCGATGGCCACGTTCATCCGTGAAGATACCGACCGGAATACCAACAACATGCTCGGCGGTCATTTTGGCATCGGCCGCGGCTTCGGCGACGGCTGGGCGGTCGAGCTGTACGCTTTTGGCAACCAGTCTGACGCATTTGATGAGACCGGTCAGATCGGCATCGGCCTTGACCTTTTGTACAGCTTTTTGCCCAGTGGAAAATGGCGCCCCTACCTCGGGGTTGGCGTCGGTCATATCAAAACGAATATCAACGACGACCCCACGATTATCGTGCCGGTCACCGAGCGCTTTGATGAAGACAATCCCTTCGCGCATGGCGCAGTCGGCTTCCTGCGTCAGCTGAACGGTCAGGGCCTGCAGCTGCGCGGCGAGCTGCGCTACCGCGCAGATTTGCGCGATCCTGAGGATTACCGGGATCTGGTATACAACGTGGGGATCGTGATGCCATTCGGTCGTCGCCCCGAGGCACCCACTTTTGATACAGATGGTGACGGCGTTATCGACGGATCCGATCGCTGTCCGGGCACACCGCCGGGCGCTGCCGTGGACAGCCGGGGCTGTGAACTCGATAGCGATGCAGACGGCGTGCCCGACAGTGGCGACGCGTGCCCCGACACCGGCGCCGGCTCGCGCGTCGATGGCAAGGGGTGCGAGATCGATGCTGATAATGACGGCGACGGCGTGCGCAATACCGGCGATCGTTGCCCTAACACACCCCGCGGAACGCAAGTGGATCAGTACGGCTGCCGCACCGTCGGCGACGTGGACGGCGATGGCGTGCTCGACAATCGGGATCGATGCCCGCGCACCGCGCCGGGTGCTCGCGTGGACGCAAGCGGCTGCGAGCTGTCCGACACCATCGAACTGCGCGGCGTCACGTTCAAAACGAACTCGGCCACGCTAACGTCAGCTTCCACCGGCGTATTGGATCAGGCGGCTGCCACGCTTTTGCGTAACGCCGGCGTTCGCGTCGAAGTGCAGGGCCACACCGACAGAACCGGGGCGGACAGCTATAACCTGGCTCTGTCGCAGCGACGGGCCGAAACGGTTCGGGACTACCTCATCGATAAAGGTGTGTCGCCGTCCACTCTCACCGCGAAAGGCTATGGTGAATCGCAACCGGTCGCCGACAATTCCACCGCGGAAGGCCGCGCCAGCAACCGGCGTGTGGTCTTGAAAATTCTCGGTCGGTAACCGTGCGCAATTGGGTGCGCCCCCGGCAGCAATCGGGGGCGCCAATCGCAAGCCGGTACCGCGCGGCGGTTCTGGGCCTGATGTTCTGCGCCGGCTGCCAGGCGTCGACGTCGCCGGAAGACCTGGACGAGCCGCTTCTGGACTCGTTCGGCAGAGGCGAGCTGTCCATCGTAACCGCCACCGCTGAGCACCATTTCAGTGTGTACATCGCCGACTCCCCCGAGGAGCGGCGGCAGGGGTTACAGTTCGTGCAATCGCTGCCCGCGGACGCCGGCATGCTCTTTATCAGCGAATCTTCCGGTCGCCAGTCCATGTGGATGAAGAACACCGAGCTGCCGCTGGACATGCTCTTTGTCGACGCGGCCGGCATCGTCGATCGAATCGCTGCCAACACCACACCCAAGTCGCTCAAGTCCATCGCCTCGGACGGCAATGTGTGCTGCGTGCTTGAGCTAAACGCCGGCACAGCAAAGAGGCTTGGCATCGAAGCCGGCGACCGGCTCGTTCACCCGCACTTTCCTAAGCCATGACCCCGCTCTGGGCCACGGGCGCGGTGAGCCTCACCGTCGGTGGCCTGTGGTACGGGCTGCGCCGATACCAGAACAGCCAGCTCTTCAAGCCCACGCGTGCACGCGGTCCCCTTTCACCGAATCCTGCTGAAAAAGGTGTGCCTTTCGAGTCCGTGCGCTTCGGTTCCCAAGGCCGGCTGCACGGCTGGTTCCTGCCACGAGATCCGAAGGCCGACACGTTGCTGTTCTGCCATGGGAACCGCGGGAATCTGTCGGACCGCGTGGGAAGCTGCTTGCTCTACCACGAACTCGGTTTTAACGTCTTTGCCCTCGACTATCGCGGTTACGGCCTTAGCGCCGGGCGACCCTCGGAAGCCGGCTTATATGATGACGCCCACGAAGCGTGGCGGTACCTTGTCGTTCAACGCCATATTCCCGCTGCGCGACTGGTCCTTTTGGGGCGCTCTCTCGGCGGCGCTATTGCGTCGCATTTGGCGACCCGGGTCACGCCGGCGGCCGTTGTGATCGAAGCAACGTTCAAATCTGTACTGGACCTGGCCCGGGAACACTATCCGAACCTGCCAACCTGGGGCCTTGGGCGTATGCAGTTCGATAATGTCGCGCGCATCGGAAAAATCAACTCACCACTTCTTCTGGTCCACAGCAAAGATGACACCGTGATCAACATTGCGCACGCCGAGGCGCTCCATGCCAAGGCACCGCCGGGCACAGAGCTTGTGCGCATCATTGGCGAGCACTCGAACGGCCACATCACATCCGGGGATCGCTACACCGAGCCGTTGGTTCGTTTTCTCGATCAGTGCGGGGTGCGCCGCGTGCCGATTCAGGGAGTCGCGCACCGCAACGTATAGCGCAAATCGTGTCGATACGGGTTGTCGGCCGAATCGCCGAGCTCAACCCGTTTGATGACCTCGAATCCATTCGCGCACAGCCCACGCCGTTCGAGCCACTGACGGATCCAGTCCCGTCGAACCGCTTCGGCATCCGCGTCATCCGCCGGGTAATCCACACCCGTTGAGGCCTCGAAGATCAGATAATCACCGTCTGAGGGCACCACGAGGCGGCTCATATGATGGCGGTCCTGAAGCGACTTCCCGCTAACGCAGCCTGATATAAAGGCCATCAGAACAGCAACCAATACGATGACGATATACATGGCACGATCGCGCCTGGCGCGGCGTTGCGTTTGCGTTTCAATTACTCGATATTGCGACACGTCTTGCACTCGGTGATGGAGTCACCCCAATGCCCTTCAGTCTACGTTTGCGCGCCATCGGGGTCATCCTGATCAGCACCGGATGCACCACATCACCGGGTGCGCCGACCGCCGTGTCGACGGACGCACCACCCCAATCGACCAATGCGTGGTACGCCAGCGGCGCGCGCACCATCTCGAGACTCACCGCTCAGCGCGCACGCCCGGCCCGTGCCCGCAACGTGATTCTTTTTATTGGCGACGGCATGAGTCTCGACACAATCACGGCGGCCCGCATCTACGCCGGGCAGGCAGACGGCGGCGACGGAGAAGGCCACACACTGGTCTTTGAGACCCTGCCCCATACCGCGTTGCTGAAAACGTACACCACCAATATGCAGGTACCGGATTCGGCCGGCACGGCCACCGCCATGCTGAGCGGAGTCAAAACGCGCAGTGGCTATCTTGGGGTCACGGAATTCGCGCCTGTCGGAAAGTGTGATCCAACCACCGACGTCGAGTCGTTTCTCGAACGCGCCGCCGAATCCGGTAAGGCCACAGGAATCGTCAGCACCGCACGGATCACGCACGCCACACCGGCGGCCACCTATGCGCACGTACCGCAGCGCAACTACGAACACGACGGCGAGCTGCCGGACGATGTTGAGCACAACTGCATCGACATCGCGCGCCAGCTCGTGAACTTTCGCGCCGGCGACGGCCTGTCCGTCATCCTCGGCGGCGGCCGACGCGGTTTTTTGCCAACATCAACCGCCGACCCTGAGTACGCTGACCGGTTCGGGCGACGCCAGGATGGCCGCAATCTGATCGCAGACTGGCAGGCGCGGCACGGCCTCGGTGCCCACGTCGCGTACACCGCAAGCGAACTGGCGGCGCTTGACCCGGTGCGCATTGATCGCGTGCTCGGCTTGTTCGAGCCGTCGCATATGATGTACGAGGCCGACCGCGTCGCTCAAAATGCCGACGAACCCTCGCTGGCCGATATGACCGGCTTTGCGATACAGCGCCTGAACCGCGATAAAGACGGCTTTTTCCTCTTGGTCGAAGGCGGGCGCATTGATCACGCACACCATGCGGGTAACGCCGCCCGCGCACTGGCCGACACCGTGGCACTGGATGACGCGGTCAACCGCGCGCTTGAACTTGTCGATCTCAACGAAACGCTGGTGATCGTGACAGCCGACCACGGCCACGTGATGAGTATGAGTGGCTACCCCCAGCGCAATAACCCCATCTTGGGCAAGGTCCGGCAGCCAAGGTTTCTGACCGACGACGTGCCCTCGTTGGCAAAAGACAGCGACGGTCTGCCCTACACCACGCTGAGCTACGCCAATGGTCCCGGCCACCGACACGATCGGCCCGATTTGACCGACGTCGACACCACAGACGTCGACTTCCGACAGGAGGCCACGATACCCCTTCGCTCGGAAACGCACTCGGGTACCGACGTGATCGTCTATGCCGACGGTCCCGGTGCGACGCTTTTTCGCGGCGTGCATGAGCAGAACGTGCTCTACCACGTGATGCGGCACGCGGTAGACGCGCCGTAGCGGCGGCCCGCACATGACCTCTTCACTGCCGCGGCACGTCACGTTTGTCACCACCTCACGCGCCGACTTCGGTCACCTGCAGTGGCCCATTCATGCGGTTAACGCGCACCCGCAGCTGCGTGCGTCACTGGTGGTGATCGGCGCGCACTTGTCACCGGAATTCGGCCATACCGTCGACGCCATCCGCGAGGCGGGATGTTCAATCGATGCTGAGATCGAGTGCCTCTTGAGTTCGGACACCGGTATCGGCATGGCCAAGACCATCGGGCTTGCGACGCTGGGACTGGCCGACGCGCTCGACCGGCTGAATCCGGACATCGTGTTCATCCCGGCTGATCGCTACGAGATGCTGGCGGTCGCCAGCGCGGCGCTTGCCCTCCGGTGTCCGATTGCCCATCTCGAGGGCGGTGACATTAGCGCCGGGGCCATCGACGATGCTGTCCGTAACGCGATTACCAAGATGGCTCATCTGCACTTCACCACAACGGAAAATGCGCGCCGCCGCGTGATTGCCATGGGCGAAGAAGACTGGCGTGTGCACTGGGTGGGCACGCCATCGCTCGATCATCTCGCGAAACGCACGCCGCTGAGCGACGCCGAGCTGCATGAAGCACTTGGCGTTGAGCTCCCGGAGCGCTTTCTTCTAGTCGCCTTTCATCCGGTTACGCTTACGCAGAGCACCGATGCTCAGGCTGACGCGCTTTATGCCGCGCTCGATAGCTGTGACGACGCGGTTGTGTTCTGTTTTCCAAACAGCGATGCAGACGGTCGGCGCCTCATTGAACGGAGCGAACGTTTCTGCGCGGGCAGGAAGAACGCACACCTGTTCGTTAACCTCGAACACTGGGTCTATTGGAATGTACTCATGCGCTGCACGGTCCTCCTCGGCAATTCATCGAGCGGCATCATGGAGGCGCCTGCCGTTCGCAAACCGGTCATTGATATTGGCGAGCGTCAAAAAGGCCGGCTTTGCGCGGACAACACGATTCGCGTTGCGGCCAATACGGGCGCCATCGCCCAGGCAATCGAACGAGTGACCACCACCGAGTTCCAGCGAAAACTCGAGGCCATTGAAAACCCCTACGGCGATGGCCGCGCCAGCGACCGAATCGCTGAACTGATCGCAGGGGCACCCGATCGAGATCGCCTGTTGATGAAGCAGGCGCTACCTCTGGAGGCGTCTCGCTGGGGCACCGTAGGATCAGGCGCGTCATGACAGATTCATCGAAAAGTGCCAACGAACGCTGGGACGCCTACTGGAAGCATGGATTCCTGACCTCTTGCGCCGACGCGTTCCAGGGCAACTACGGTGGCGCGATCGCGCGTCACTGGGAACAGATCTTTGCCGATATCAAACGCGGGGAGCACGTACTTGATGTCTGCACGGGTAACGGCGCCGTCGCCGCGCTTGCGGCAAGACACGGTCTGCAACGCGGTCTCGACCTGACGGTGACGGGGATCGATCTGGCCGCCATCGAACCGGACCGCGCGCTCGCCGCCACGCCGGAATTACTGGATGCGATTCAGTTCCACGGCCGCACCCCTGCGCAGGACACCGGGCTGGCCTCGCAGAGTATCGATCTGGCCGTCGGTCAGTACGCGCTGGAATATACTCCGCTGCCGCAAACGCTGGACGAACTGGCACGCGTCGTGCGCCCGGGCGGGCGCCTCGCTTTTGTTCTGCACGATCAAAGTTCGGTCATCCTTGAGACCACACGCGAAGAGTTGGCGCACCGTGAACGGCTCGCCCCGCCGGACGATGTGCTGTCTGCAGCAGCGGCGCTCGCCACCGCTGTGGCGCAAGCCAGGCACGCTGGCCGCTCGCCCAACGACGAGCCCGCTGCTGAACGCGCCCGTCTGGCACTGAATGCGGTGGCCGCCGATACCGCCGACGCGGCGCGCCAATCGGCGCACCCGGAAATACTGATGACCGCCCTCGGGCACGCCAAACGACTGTTCGAGTCGGGCTCAGCCGGCAATCCGGCGGCGATTCCCACCGCTCTCGCAAGCGCTCGCCATGAAATCGAGGCCAATTTCGAGCGCCTGGACGATCTCATGGCCGCGGCGGCGACGGTGGCTGAGCGCAGCACCTTCTTCGATCAGCTCTGTACAGCAGGCTTCGAGGTGGAGAAAAAAGGCCACGTAAAAGAAGATAACTTATTGATTGGCTGGTTTTTTTCTGCCATCCGAGCGCACTGAGCCCGGACGCATTCGAGCGCTCGAAGAGCTGTGCCACGACATTGTCCATAAGCGGCCCCTGAAATGTTGCACACAAACAACAATTTGGTGTTGTACCGATGCAACCAATCCGCCTGCACAGACGGGCCGACTCAACTGAAATTTATGACTCGTGATGGCGGTTGAGACGTGACAACGGTGCGCGAGACCGTCGAAAACCCGAGCTGAAACCCTATTAATCAAGGGTTTTGGCATCCGCCGCCGGCATGCGAGATCGCGGCTGGCGCTCGTCAGCCGACCCAGAATTTAACCCCCCCGCACCGACGTGTGCGTTTTAACAACAACGTTGTTGTTTTTGCAACGCCCTGTGCTAGTATCGCGACAACTCAGAAAGGATGACGGGTTGGGGCCCGCCCCCTTTCAGCGAGTCCATAGCGGCGGGTGCCTGCCATTCGCACACGCTTTAAACGTAGAAAACCCTCTTTAGGAGGCATTAATGAAAGAGCTCAATCCTATCCGGGATGCTGTGAAGCTTGCTCTGTCCGCCGGCGTTGCCGCGACGGTCGCGAGCGCCCCTTCGGCGTTTGCGCAGTCGGACGACGTTGCAGAACAGGACAAGGTTACGGTTACCGGTTCGCGCATTCAGCGCGTCGACCTGGAAACTGCCCAGCCGGTCACCACCATCAGCCGTGAAGACATCGATGCATCGGGCGAAATCTCGGTCGCTGAAGTGCTGCGCGGTTCTTCGTTCAACTCGTTCGGCTCATTCCGCCAGAGCTCCGGCTCCTCGGCGCAGTCGCAGTCGACGGTCAGCCTGCGCGGTCTGGGTGCCGCCCGTACGCTGGTTCTGTTGAACGGCCGTCGCATGTCCGGTTCGCCGACCTTCGGCGCCGGCTCGGCCGCTAACCTGAACGTCATTCCCATCGCCGCTGTGGAACGCATCGAAGTTCTGCGCGACGGCGCGTCGGCCGTGTACGGTTCGGACGCCATCGGCGGTGTGGTCAACATCATCCTGCGCAAGGACTTCGAAGGCACCTCGCTGTACGCGAGCATGGGCCGTCCGACGCAGGAAGGTGGTGACGAAGAAAGCTTCGGCATCGTGGGCGGTGTCACGTCGGGCAAGGGCAACATCACGTTTGCGCTTGACCACGGCGAGCAGGACATCATCTTCAACGGCGACCGTGACTTCTCGGACGTCGGTCTGTCCTCGTTCGGCTTCCCGGGCAGCTTCTTCGCAAACGGTCCTGGTGGCGAGTCGCTGGGCACGTTCCCGGATCCGCGTTGCCCCGCGAACAGCGGCAACAACGAGCCGACGGGCACGGGTGAGTTCCCGGCTTCGGTCGTGTTGGGCGGTCGCTGCCGCTACAACTACGCCGGTGTCTCGGCGAACGAAGCCAGCCTGACGCGCGACAGCTTCTTCATCAACACCAACTACGAAGTCACTGACAACATCAGCTTCTTCGCACAAGGTATCTTCACGAAGACGGATTCGTTCGGCCGTTATGCTCCGACGCCGCAGGTGGGTGGTAGCCCGTTCCTGCCGACGATGAGCGCAGCGAACCCGAACAACCCGACCAACCCAGCCAACCTGACGAACTCGAATGGCGACGACCTGACGCCGTTCCACACGCTGACGGACGGCAACGGCAACACGTTCACCGGTCCGTTCGACCTGTCGCTGTTCTACCGCAACGTTCCTGGCGGTTTCCGCGACAGCAACGTTGAGAACACACTGATCGACGGCCTTGTCGGCCTGCAGGGTTCGGTTAACTGGTTCGGCGGCGCCGAGTGGGAAGTCGGCCTGCAGAACAGCCGTCAGACCAACAAGGACACCTCGTCCGGTCTTGCGCTGCGTGAAGGTCTGCAGAACGCCATCGACGATGGTTCGTACGACGTCTTCGCTGTTAATGGCCCGACCGACCCGAACGTGGCTGCCACGTTCGTGCACGAAGGCTTCCACGACGAAGAAACCCGCATCACGTCGCTTGACGGCACGCTGTCGTTCGACGCGTTCCAGATGGCAAATGGCGCTGTGCCGGTTGCTGTCGGTTTCGAATATCGTGACGAGAAGTTCGGCCAGAACTACGACGCTTTGCAAAACGCGGGTATCGTCGACGGCTCCGCCGGTGGTCAGGACATCACGGGTGCACGTACGGTCTTTGCTGTTTACGGCGAAGGCATCGTTCCCATTCTCGATAACCTCGACCTGAACCTGAAGGCGCGTTTCGACAGCTACAACGACTTCGGTACGGCGTTCACGCCGCAGGTCGGCATCGCATGGCGTCCGATCGACAGCCTGTTGCTGCGTGCCAACTACGGTGAGGGTTTCCGTGCGCCGTCGATGAGCCAGCTGTACAGCGGTCTTTCGCAGAGCTTCAACAACGCCATTGACGTTGTTGGCTGCGCGAACTCGATCCCGGGCGCTGTTAACGCAGACGGCAGCATCAACTCGGCCGGCATCCCGGCTGGGACGCCGCCGAACAACCCCTGCATCGCCACTCAGTATCAGAACTTTGTGGGTGGTAACACGGGGCTGGACGCTGAAGAATCGGACAGCTTCTCTGTGGGCGCGGTCTGGAACGTGACGGACGATCTGTACGTCAACTTGGACTACGTCAACATTGAACTGACGCAGGGCATCGGCACCATTCCGCTGCAGGAAACGCTGGCGAACGAATTCGTCAACGGCGGCAGCCCACTGGTTGTCCGTAACCCGAACGGCACCATCAACCGCGTTCTGAACAACAACCAGAACATCGCGGGCATCAAGCGCGAAGCGGTCGACGTCGAAACGGCGTACAACTTCTCGCTGGGTGACATCGGTGACTTCCGTGCGCAGTTCATCGCGAGCTACACGCTGCTGGCTGAAATCGAAACGGCACCGGGTTCGGGCTTCAACGAGCCGGACGGCGCATTCCAGCCGGACTGGCGCGGTAACCTGCTCCTGTCGTGGCGTCGTGGTGACCTGAGCGCGCAGCTCAACGGTAACTACGTCGATGCGACGGCCACGCCGGACGGAACGTCCTCGCTGTCCTCCTGGACAACGTGGGATCTCCAGTTGGCCTACGCTACGAGCTGGAATGGTCGCGTGGTCTTTGGTGCACGTAACCTGTTTGACCGTGATCCGCCGCTGGATCCGTCGCTCGGCAACCCGTTCTACTCGAACGCGCTGCACGACATCTACGGCCGCGTGCCTTACATCCGCTACGAGCAGGATCTGTAAGCACCGACCGATACGGTCGCCTTCCACAGGAAGGCAACGACAGGATGGCCCGCTTCGGCGGGCCATCCTTTTTTTTGCTCCCCAAACCGTACGTCCCGTCCGGTATCCTTGAAGCGCCATGAACGCAAATCCCTTCGATCAGGCGCGCGCCGCGTACAGCGCGGGTCGTTTTGACCAGGCCTACGCCATCTGCATGCAGCTCTTGAATGCCAGTGCGGACAATGAACATGTCCGGCATCTCGCGGCCGTGAGTGCGGCGCAGGCCAATCAGTTTGCGTTGGCCTGCGAGCACGCGAATGTGCTCGTGCGTACCACCACAAACCTTACCTATGTCCTGAATGCCGCTAGCGTGCTGGAGCGCAGTGGCCAACTGGAGGCGGCCAAAGCCGCCAACGAAATCGTCCTTCGCAACTCACCCGACCACGCGGTGGCGCTGGCCAATCTTGCAAATATTGCGAGACTGTCCTCTGACACCGACCGCGCGCTGACCCTCTATCAACGGGCGACCGAGCAGACGCAGGACCCGACCGTACACGCCAATTACGCTGCGCTGCTCAAGCAGCTTGGCCGCATCAACGACGCGCGCCTGGCCATTGAACGGGCGCTTGCGATGGAGCCTGACGCACCTGACCTTGTGGCGGCAGCGGGCGACATCGCCGTGGCGGACGAGCGATACGCCGACGCCGCCGCGCTCTATCAAAAGGCCCTTTCACGCGCGCCGGAAGACATAGCTGTCATGACCAATCTCAGCTCAGCGCTGCTGCGCGCTGACCTGACGGACGACGCGCTCGCCCACGCCACCCGCGCCGATCTTCTGGATCCAGGCAATCGCACGGCAGCTGCCGTGCGCTACATCGCTGCCTTAAAGCAAGGTCGGAGCGACGACGCCGCCGAGGAAATGGACACCGACGCGTGCATTGCTCGCCACGATGGCGTGGTGGGAGAGGGCTACGGCGACATCAACGCGTTCATTGATGCATTACAACGCGAGGTACTCGCGCACCCATCGCTTACGTTTGAGCCTGACGGCAAAACAACCCGCGGCGGCTCCCAGTCAGGCAACCTGCTGCCGGGCGCCGGCCCGGCAGTCGATGCGCTTCGCGATAAAATTACGCAGTACGTCGATGCTTATCTGGACGCCAGAATCCATCCCACATTGCGCGCCGCACGCAGTATGGTCGCCTACGAACTCAATGTCTGGGTAACCGTGCTCGAAAAAGGCGGCCACCAGGCCCCCCACATTCATCCCGCCGGTGTGGTGAGCGGTGTGTTCTACGTGGCGGTTCCCAATCCGAAGGCCAGCGCAATCGAGTTCGGTGCGCCGCCCGACCACTACGCGCCATTCGCCACGACGCTGACGCAAATCTACGAGCCCGCCGAAGGCACGCTGCTGCTGTTTCCCTCGCAGTACTACCATCGCACTCTGGACGGTCACGCAGACGGCCTTCGGATCAGCATCGCATTCGACGCGATTCCGCGCGGGATCGACGACGATCTCGCTCCTGGCCTCCGTCAGACCCTGCAGACGGCTCGAGAGGCGCTGGCCAATGGCCGTTTCGATGTGGCCACACAGGCGCTCGCGCAGCTGGATCAGCACGCGCCTGACCTGGCGCAATCGCATGCGATACGCGGGCGCATCCATCTAGCGGCGCGCCGTCCGGCGCACGCCGTTCGGGCGCTCAGCATCGCCCTTGGCAAACGGCCACGCGTGAGCGCCTGGTGGCGAACACTGGCTACCGCGCATCTGCAGTGTGGGCAATACCACGACGCCACGGCGGCCATCGAGCGCGCGCTTGCTATCGATCCGGATGACGAAGCCGCTTTGATGCAGCTCGCCGCAACGCATACCGACCGCGGCGACAGCGACAGCGCCGTGTCGGTGTATCGGCGCATCACGGCCCGCCGTCCCTCGGCCGGTCAGGCATGGTACGGCGCCAGCCTCCACGGCGGCGCCGCGCTCGACGAGTGCGAACGGCGGACACTTCACACCATCCTGCAAACCCCGGACGGTCTGTCCGTGGACGACCGCGTCGGACTGCATTTTGCGCTGGCCCGCGCTGAAGACATCGCTGACGACGTGGACGCGGCCTTTTCCCACTTCAGTCGCGGCAACGCGCTCAAGCGTCAGACGCAGACGTTCAATGCGGACGATGAAGAACGCAACGCCAAGGCCATCGAGGCGGCCTTCCCCGCTGCGCTCTTCGAGCAATTGGCCACGTCAGGCTGCGATGACGCGACACCTGTGCTGATCGTCGGGATGCCGAGATCCGGGTCCACGCTGATCGAGCAAGTCCTTTCCAGCCATCCGGACGTGGCCGCCGCGGGCGAAAGCAACGCGCTCTGGCGTACGTTGAGCGCGCTGCCCCGTCACCTTCCCGCGGGCGCGCGACTGCCTGCGGATGTCGCACGTGTCGAGCAAAGCGCCTGGGCAGCGCTGGCGGTCCAGTACGTGACTCAACTGCGCGATGAAGCAGGCACCGAAGCGACTTACATCACCGACAAACTCCCATTCAACTACACGCTGCTCGGTATGTTGCGGATCATGCTGCCGAAGGCGACGATTATCGACGCGCGCCGTCATCCGATGGACACGTGCTGGTCGTGCTTCACCACATCCTTCGGCAACGAGCGGGGATTCACGACAGATCTCAGCGATCTGGGGCGGACCTACGCAAGCTACGATCATCTGATGACGCATTGGCAGACTGTCTTGCCTGGCGACGTTCGTCGCGTGCAGTACGAATCGCTGGTCGCGAACATGGAACGGGACATCCGTGCGCTGCTCGAGCATCTGAATCTACCCTGGCACGACGACTGCCTGCGTTTTTTCGACAACCCTCGAGGCGTGAAGACGGCCAGCGCTGCCCAAGTCCGCCAGCAGCTTTACACCTCATCCATCGGCCGGTGGCGTCGCTACGCTGCGCACCTTACGCCGCTCACCGAGGCGCTCGGCCCGCTCGCCGAAAACTGACCACGAGATACCCGCATGACCGCCACACCGAAGTCCGAGATCATCCCGATGTTCGCTGTGCCCATGGCGCAGTTTCACCTGCCCGAACCAGAGAGGCTTTGCGCCGACTTGCGCACGCTTTTTCTGGAACGGGAAGAAAACGGCAACGATGTGCGCAACGCCACCAAGCGTCCCACGCAGGGCGAAGAAGTATTCGAGAGCAAGTTCGATCTGTTCCACTGGCCCGACGCGCCGGTGACGGCACTGCGGAACTTTTGCCATGGATCGCTGATGGCGCTCCTCAAGCACTTCGGTCAGCTCACGCCGGATTCAAAGATGAAGATCGACTACCACGCGTGGTTTCACATCACGCGGAACGGTGGCTACCAGGGACTTCACAATCATCAGAACGCGAGTTGGTCCGGTATTTTCTGTGTTGATCCGGGCGATACATTGCCCGACAACCCGCGCAGCGGTGTGGTCCGCTTCCACGATCCCAAAGTGGGGTGCAATATGTTCGTGGATCCGGCCAATAACCGCATGCCGATGCCATTCAACAACGGTGTGTATGAGGTGTACCACCGTCCCGGAACGCTCACCATTTTCCCGTCGTATCTGAACCACGAGATTTTCGTGTATGAGGGTCAGCGCGAACGGATTGTCGTGGCGTTTAACAGCTGGGCATTGCCTACCGCGTAGTCTACTCGCCCAGCGCGGCCGTCAGAGTCGCAAGATGTTCGGCGTAGCGCGACGCACGACCGTCACTGTCGCGATAAATAGGCTGGCGCGCCTGCCAGTGGCTCATTGTCGACACCACTGCCGGGTCGTAACTGGCGTCGAGGCACTGTGCTTCAAACTCAAGGCCCATGCCTGGCAGCACCGCCTGTAGCGTGGCCTCCGGCGCAGCAACCAGTTGCTCGTAATCGACCTCGATCAATCGGTCGCCCAGACGGTCGCGCCAGAACGCCATCAATTGATCGTAGTGCTGATAGAAGTGCGCTATGTCGTCCAGATCATTGGCGTAAAGATGCCCCGACGGAAAGTCCTGAAAGAAAACCGACAGACAGGTATCCAGAGCCCGGCGACGACAATGGATCAACGGGGCGTCCGGAAACAAAGCAGCCACAAGCCCGAGATGGACAAAGTTGGCCGGATACTTGTCCGTCACCCGCGAGGCTGTGCCGCGGTCGGTTAGCGTCGCAAGATAGGCCGCGCGACACTCCGACCACTGCACCGGCGTGACCTGCGGCAGCGGCTCCGGATAGGGCTCAAGTACGGTGCGCGCTACCCGCTCAAAGAACTCGTTCTCGCCGCCACCATTGATGGCGGAGTGGCGCGATAACAGGACCTCAAGAAGCGTGGTGCCCGAACGAGGCATGCCCACAATGAAGACGGGGGTCACGTCGGCGGAATCCGGTTTGGCGTTGACGGGACCTGGCACACCGTCGGCAAACAGTTCCATCAGACGCTGGACCAGAGTCTCGGTCGCCGCACGATCGTAGCGACCCACCCGAGCCTTCTTCAGCGCATTCGCGCGCGCGTACGCTGCCCAAGCGTCATCGGCCTGACCCAGATCATCCAGCGCCTTACCCAGAGCAAATTGCAGGGTCTCCTCATGCTGCGGGTTTTTCGCGCTCGACAGGGCCCTTTGCACCACCGCGACATCGGGATCATCCGCAGAGTGAATTCGGCGATTGGCCAGAATCTGTTGCCATGCTTCGGCGTAATTCGGATCAACCTTCAGCGTGTGGCGGAAAGCATCAACAGCCGCCTCAAATTCCCCGAGCGCGGCGTGCACGCTGCCCCGACCGAAATGGGCGGGCGCGTGCGTCGGGGCCGCTTCAAGGGCCTGCTCGAAGCGCGCCATAGCGTCTTTTTCGCGCCGCGCCGGCAGGAGCGAAAATCCGAGTGCGGTCAGCACCTCGTGCGGCCGGGCAATCGGCAGCGCCAGCGCACGCTCGAGCGGCTTGATGGCATCTGCGTGCAGACCCTGACGCTGCAAAGCGTGAGCAAGATTGAAATGCGCATCGGCGTCATCGGGCTGGACCTGTATCAAGGCCGAAAACGCAGCCGCCGCGCCGGCCGGATCGCCGATCGACAGCGACAAGTAGCCGCATTCGTTCAGAAACTGCGGATGCTGGCCGGCGGTAGCCGACGCGCGATTAAGGCACACGCCGGCCTCGCGCAGGTCGCCCGCCTGCCGCAGAAGCCGCGCCTTGAGGACCAGTGCCGGAACATGATCCGGCACCACGGCCAAAACCTCGTCGAGCGCCGCACGGGACGCTGCCACGTCGCCGCGCTGCGCTGCTTCGACCGCCGTCTGCATGGCCAACTTGGCCGCTTCAATCGTATCCGACATGGTGGTGTAGTCCCGCGAAGTCAGGTTGTGCCCGACCGCAGTCGCGCCAGCGCGAGTGTAAAGGGCGAAAGCGCATCCGCATAGCGGCGCCAGCCGTCCCGTGCACCCTGATAAAGACCTTTGCGCACCTGCGCGTGCGATGCCGTGTTCACAAACCGCGCGGCGCGCTCGAAGGACAAGCAGCGCGCATCGAATGGCAGAGACAAGGCATCCAGCAGGCGGCGCACCTCGGCTTCAAAATCGTCGACCAGCGCTTCATAGTCCAACGACACCATCGGTAGCGCACGCACGCTCGCCCAGTGCGCGCAGACGCGCTCCGTGTCATGGTACATGCTCGCCAAATGTTCCAGATCATCGGCAAACGCGAGCGAGGGGTCGTGGAAATCCTGCCGAAAACACGATAGCGCAACGGCTTCTGGCGTACGTTGGCAGTGCACCACTCTGGCGTTTGGGAAGAGTTGCGCGATCCAGCCCACATAAAACGCATTCTGCGGCATCTTGTCCGTGGCCCAGCGCGGTTCGCCGCCCACGGCAGCTGCCCGCCAGTAGTCGCGAGCCACACCATCGAGCGTCGACTGAGTCACGGCCGCGAGATGCTCAGCCCACGCGGTGTCGCGATGCGCGAATTCAAGGAACGATCGAGCCACGTCGGATCGTTCGCCCAGCGGCACCACGTCAGGATGACGACCGAGTACCTGCTCCACCAGCGACGTGCCCGAGCGCGGCATACCGACGATAAACACAGGACCAGGCCCGACCCCATCGCTCCTCGACATGCTGGCGAGATGGTCCTCGCTGTACACACGGATCAGGTCGTCCACGAAGGCGCGGTGCGCGATGGGGTCAAAGTGGCCGCGGCGCACAGCGTTTGCCTGTTTGTACCGCGGGAACGCCGCCGCGGCCTGATCAACGGCGTGATGGACATCCGCGAGACAAAAAAGAAGTTGGCGTTGGAGCGCACGATCGGACGTCCCTGCCTCGTCTGCGTCGATCCAGCTTTCAAGTTCGGTGATATGCGACGCGGCGCCCAACGCCTCCAGTCCCTGTGCGAGGCCGACGCGAGCACGCGCCATCGCAAGTGACGGTGCATTTGCGTCCGCCATCCGCATGAGTTGACCGGCCGCTGCCTGCACATCACCCTGCCACAGCCGCACCTCGACAAGACCGGCGAGGTCGGCGGCGTCTTCACGCATGCCCAGCGCGGCCTCAAAACCATCGGCCGCCTCAACGAGCCGCCCGAGCGACTGCAAAACGCGCGCCCGCTCAGCCACGACTGCCGCCTCGTCACCCGACAACACCGACAAGGCGCCCTCTGCATCGCCCAGCATTTGACGCGCGCGCCCCAGGCGCACGCGCGTCGCCACGTGCTCGGGTTGCGCCGCGAGCGCCTTCGCCAGAACCCGCTCGGCGGTGGCGAATTCACCTGCCGCCATCAGTAGCCGGCCCAGCTCGCGGCGAGCCTGTAAGGTGAGCGAGGCGGGCAAGCCCTCTCCCTGCAGCAATTGGGTGTAGTGCGTGATGGCGTCGTTGCGTTCACCGCGTGTGGTGAGAAGACGCGCCAGATTGAACAGAGCGCCGGGCAGGCGCGGCGTCCGCACCAAGGCGCGCCGATACGCGTCCACAGCCGAGTCGATCTGTCCTGCGTTATTCAGGATATGACCCAGCGTTTCATGAAATTCAGCCGGAGCCGGATCTGTGTCGAGGGCACGCCGAACCCACTTCTCAGCCTCGCCAAACTGACCTGTCTGGCCGAGCGCCGAAGCAAGCAGGTGCATGACGTGCGCCGATTCCGGAGCGGCGCGCAGCGCCGAGCGCAGTGGTTTAAGCGCACGCTGCGGCTTGCCGGATCGCAGTGCGTTGACGCCCTTGGCCAGAAGCGCCTCGACGTTATTGGGACCCGTCGGCATCGACGTCTACGCCGCCGGCTCGGACCGCCTCGATCAGCGGTTTCAGATAGTCCGCGTACCGGTCCGCCCGCCCGACTGAAGAGCTGTAGATCGGCTTGCGAACCTGATCGTTGCTGGCGGTCATTGTGACGCGTCTGGAGTTGTGGAAATCCAGCATCGCATCGTCAAAACCGATCCCGAGAAACTCAGAGACGCGACGCAGCGCGACCTCTGGCTCCGCAATCAGGTCCTCGTAGTGCACATCCAGAAGCGGCAACGGCGGGCGCGCACGCCACAGCTCCATCATTTGATGGTAATCCGCGTAATAGGCACCAATATCCTCCATGGAATACGAAAAGGTCAGCGCACCGTTGGCAAAAATATTCGAGAACAGTGACCAGCCCACATCCGCCAAGTGCCGACGCATATTGATCACCCGCGCGTTCGGGAACAGCCGCGCCATGATGTCGAGATAGAGCCAATTGCCAGGCAACTTGTCGGTAACGAACTGCGCTTGATCAATATCCGTCCACTGTGCACGGTACTGTTTCGCCGCCTCGGTCAGCACGTCCCACGTCAGCGCCGCCGGATCTTCGGGATAAGGATAGCGGGATCCCTCACCTGCAAGACCCGAAACAAGTTGTGGCAACGCGTCGCGCTCGCCCATTGCCACTACGCCGGGGTGGCAGTCCAGCATCTGCTCAAGCAATGAGGTCCCCGACCGGGGCATCCCGATGATGAACAGGGGTGCGGGTGCCTTCGCGTCCGCGGTGATCGTGCGGCGCGCCCCGGAGCGGTAGGCAATGTAGCCCACAAAACCGTGGTGCCCTTCCGCGTCGTAGACTTCGCCGCGCGACGAATTACCGCGCAAGTATGAGGCGAACGCCTCATCGGTCCGATCCTGCGCGTCCAGCGCGTCCCCCAAACCGAAATCCAGCCGAGCGCGCTGCGAACGCGTCAGCTTGCGTGCCTTGAGCGCTTTGCGCAGGCGCGCTTCGGCCTCTTGCGCGGCGCCCGCCTTGCGCAAAAGATCGGCGTGCAGCAGCGCCACTTCGACGTGCTCAGCCGGTAATTCGACCGACTGTAGAAGCTCGACGGCGCGTTGCGACTCACCGCGGTAGGAAAAAATAGAGGCAAGGCCGGCCAGCGCATCGGGGTCATCCGGTTTTATCTGGCGGGCGCGTTCGTAGGCATCACTTGCCCGGTTCAGATCACGCTGGGCCTGGTACACCGTGCCCAGGTTCGACCAGGCATCGGCGCGATCCGGTGCTAACCGCAATGCCGCCTCATAGCTGGCGGCCGCCTGATCGAGCGCGCCCGACATCTGGATGGCGCTGCCGAGGCTGATCAAGGCATCGGCGCTGTTTGAGTCCGCACGAACCCAGCGATCAAAACAGAACGCGGCGGCAACATGATCGCCCACCTGATAAAACCAGGCGCCGAGACCTTGCTGGACGTTGGCATCGTTCTGGCTTGTGTTGGATAGACGGGCAAGCTTGCGGCGGGCGATCGGATACTGCCCGGATTCTGTCAGGCTTGCGGCGTCTGCCAGCGCCTGATCAAGCACGGCCGACATCAGCCGGTACCCGGCTGCACGCGTCCTGCGTCAAGCTTCGGGCGGTGCATCCAATGCATCGGTGAAGGCTTCAAGGTGAGTTCGGTAGTGCCGGAACCGCCGCAGCGAGCGTGTATCAATATGCCATTCACTGGCGTCCGACTTGGCCGAGAAACGGAAATGCGCGTCGTCGTGGTCAATGCCAAGGAAGTCGCTGAGTTTGTTGCACTCCTGTGCAGGTTCGAGGACGAGTTGTTCATAGTTGAGCTGGTGAAAGCGAAGCCCCGTGGTTTCGCGCCAATGCGCCATCAATCGCCGATAGCCGTTGACGTACGCCGCAATATGCCCGAGGTCGTAGGAAAACGGCAGCCCCCGGCTCGATGAAAAGTCACGGAAATAACTTGAACGGGCGATATCGCGTGCGTCGCGCGTGCACTCGATCACCAGCATATCCGGAAACATCGACGCCATAACGCCGAGGTAGAAAAAGTTGCGCCATGTTGTGTCGAGCAGCATGGACTGTGCGCAATCGGCGGGCAGCCGCCCCGACATGGCTTGCTGCGCGGTACGCGCTACCTCAACGTCGCTGATATCGCCCGGACGTTGCGGCCACACCGCATCCGCCTCTTGCCACAGACGCAAAATGCTGTGCTCAACGGACGACGACGCGCCAATCACGCAAACCGAGGGGTGCGCGGCCATCAGACGGCCAGTCAGTGCGACACCCGAGCGCGGCAGACCCACCACGGCCACCATCGATGGCGTTCGCCAGTCGCCTCGGGGCAGTGTAAACGCCGCCGCATCAAACGCATCGATCATGTTATCGATATACGCACCAAACGCCGCCGGATCATACGTCGTGCGACGCTGCTCATTTGCACGTCTGAAATGGAAAAACGCCAGATCGTAGCTGCCTTCCCCGTCGAGCAAGGAACCCAGAGCGAAGTGCAACTCGGCCGCCACATCCGGCGGCACACGCTTTTGCAGCGCCGATTCGAGGAGCGCGATACCCTCCCTGTGCCGATTGAGCTGACCCAGAATGTTCGCGTAAGTTGCCAGCAATTTCGGTGTCGCTCGCCCTGCATTGACGGTGGGTGCCAATCGCGCCGCCGCTGCCTTGGCGTCGCCCTTTTCGGCTGAAAGCAGCGCCAGACCCGCTAACGCTTCCTGATGGTTGGTCTGCAAACGCAACGCCGCTTTGTATCGCAGGCGCGCCGTGTCGTGATCGTCAAGCGCGCGACTGACGGCCGCGGCGTCCGTGAACACATCCGGGTTGTCCGTATTGAGGTCCAGTGCACGCCGATAGGCCTGATCCGCACGCCCGGGCATACCCTCAAGGAAATAGGTGGCGCCCAGCAGTCCGTACGCGGTCGCGTCGGTTGGATCAACGCGGGCCGCCTCGTTTAGTGCCGCCAGCGCGCTGGCATTGTCGCCGGAAGCAAGCGCAAGCTGCGCCAGACCGCGATGCGCACGACCGTGACGCGGATCAATCACAATCGCGCGCTCGAAGTGGCGCTTTGCCCCTTCGTTGTCACCAATCCGCCGCATGACGTGGGCCAGGTTGGCGTGGGCGTCGGCAAATCCATCGTCGATCCTGAGGGCGTGGCGAAAGGCCTCCATCGCCTCGGCCGGTTGATCAAGGTTATTGAGCGCGCGGCCCAGATTGTTGGCCGCCACCCCAAACGTTGGCGCATGCTTGATCGCCGCCTGGAAGTGCGTAACCGCGTCGTCCGGCTTGCCGAGCATCATCCACAATGCGCCCAGCTGATTATGCGCAATCGCAAAATCGGGCCGTAGCTTCAGCTCTGTCTCGTAGGCAACCCGGGCTTCGTCGTACAGCCCCCGTGTCTTAAGGACGTTGCCAAGACTGGTGTGATAACCGATACCCGCTGCGTCGAGTGCGAGCGCGCGGCGCACCGCCGTTTCGGCTTTCTCTACGTGGCCAGTCCGCAACAGTATGTTGCCAAGCCCGTGCACCGCCGGGGCGTAGTCCGGTTCTCTCTCGAGTATCGCGTCGTAGGCGCGTCGTGCAGCCTCAAGGTCACCACGAAGATGAGACTGGTGGGCGAGTTTGAATTCGGCGTCGATCTGGTTCGTGTCCACCGACATGGCCTGAGGCTCTCCAAAAATGCCAAGGCGGGTTCGCTGTTGTGTGTCCACAGGCTAACACAGCGCCCCGCAATCGTGTGGCACAGAACGGGAACAAATTGTGATTGCAGATGACTTATTTCGCATACGCTCGCGCGGTAAACTTCACGCAGCGATAACTGTTTGAGACCAATCATGCTTCACCCAAGATATTCGCCCCTGCTGTGTCTCCTTGCGCTGTTCGCCGGCAACACAGCGGCAGGGGCTGACGGGGTACGCGACAAGTTGATGACCTGCGCGCAAGTGGGCAGTCCACTTGACCGGCTTGAGTGCTACGACGCATTGGCTCGCACCACGGGCGCCGTCCCGGCTGTGCCGACGCCGTCGGCTCCGCCCGTTGCTGAGCGCAGCGCGCCGGTCCCGCCTGCGCCCGCTCGCATCCCCCCCACTGCACCACCCGCCGCGGTTGAGACCGCCCCCGCGCTGGAACAGCCGGTCGAGGACTTCGGGTTTGAAAACGAGCGGATTCGCAAAGACAAGACCGAAGTGGTGTCACGCTACGACGGTCAGTTCACCGGCTGGTCGGGCGGCACGCTGTTCAAGCTGGAGAACGGTCAGGTTTGGAAACAGTCTCAAAGCGGGCGCGTATCGCATCGACGCGACCGTCCCACGATCACGATCAAACGCGGCGCGTTCGGTAGCTACCGCCTTTCCGTGGAAGGACTGAACCGAACCGTTCGCGTGAAGCGCGTTAAGTAGTTTCCGCGCCGGGCGACGGATCGTTGACAACCCCTTCCCACAACGCGTCGTTGTCCACGCAGGCGAGGAGCGCTTCGGCGCTTCGCGACAAGTTGCCGGCGGCATTGGCAAAGTCGACGACAGGGCCATCCTCACCGCCTTTGCCCTGCTCAATCTGAGCGGCCTGCAGCTGCCATTTCAGCGCAAAGTGGCGCACCGCCTCGCGCGCCGTTTCGGCCACGCTGGCAGGGACGTGGTCACTCGGTAAGTCGCCCGCGATGTACCAGTAGCCGGCGTCGGGCTCAGCCTTGTCGTAAAACCGGCCCAGATACACCTGATGCGGAATACTCCAGATCGGGCGACCTTCCGCGTCCTCGCCAATCAGTCCGCGACCGGCGGCGTATTGGCCCATCTGGCTGTGCTGCTCACGCACCCAGCGAATAAACGCATCCCGCTGCTCGTCCTGGCCATTGGTCGTCTCGGTCACGGTCTGCTCCGGTACAGATTAAACCCCTAGTTTAAACGATCCGACGAAGCTTCGGCGGTCAACCGCGGCGGCCTGAGCGTTGGGCTGTCGACCGGCCACGCGCTTACCGCCGGCGCGCCGTCGGCTGGAAGCTGAGTCACGATGCGCCCGCGCATTGCGTCGTCGCGCGCGCGCTCAAGCGCGCGTTCGCGGGCCCGCCGAGCCTCATCATGCTCGCCCCGCGCCGCGCGCACCAGCGCCACCGTCACAGCCGACGCGGCGTCGGGCCGTGCTGCCTCCAGAGCCAGCGCCATCTGCATGGCCGCCGCAAGCTCGCTCGCTGGAGCGCCGCACACGGCAGCGTGCCGTGCCTTGGCTTCGAGAAGGGGACCAAAGTTGGCTTTCAACGCCAGTCCGCTTTCGATGGCCTCCGAGGCCCGCTCGCACTGCCCGGCCGCGAGATGCGATAACGCAAGGTAGTAACGCGCCGTAATATTGCCCGCACGTCGCTCCGAGACCACCTGATATTCCACCGCCGCACCCGCCCAGTCAGCTGCGCGCATGTGAGCGTGTCCGAGTAGCAGCCGCGCCCGCACGTCTTCTGGATCAGCATTGGCCGCCGCCTGGTACGCCCTGCGAGCACCGACATCATCACCACGCCGCTCGCGGTACATGCCGAGGAATCGTTGGGCAACGGAACTGGCGGCATCGATCGCCACGGCGCGTTCAAGTGCGCGGCCCGCTCTATCCAGCTCACCGGAAAGCTCCAGACTGCGTCCCAGACTCGCCCACGCGAAAACGTCCTCGGGGCGCTGTTCGGTTGCGCGCGTGAATACGTCTGCCGCGCGATCGTACGCTTTGGCCGCAATCAGCGTTTGGCCCTGTTCAAGCAACATCTGGGTACTTCGCGACAGCGCGGCGATATCGCGCAGTCTCGGATCGCGTTCGCGGGCTTCGCCGTCGCCCGCGCGCGCAAGCCAGGGTTCAGCCGGCTGCCCCACACCGCGCGCCGCGCGCGCCAGCGGGTGGAACAAGCGCGTCGCGTCCGGTTGCAGTCTCAATGCGCGCTGGAAATAGTCGCCGGCACGTTGAAAGTCGCCCTCGGCAAGCGCAAGACGACCCGCGCTCGACAATACCGCCGGGTCGTTACTCAACGCCCGCGCCGCCGTGTGCAGCATCGTGCGCGCGTCTTGCAGACGACCCGCTTTCAGATAGACATTGCCGAGCCGATAACGCGCGTAATTGTGCCCAGCATCAATAGCCAATACCCGCTCGAAGGATCGCTCGGCAAGCCTCTGTCGACCCGATGCCGCATGCGCCACCCCGGACAAGTACCGGGCATCCCGTTCCGCCGCGGACTCGGCTGTCGCCAGTTCAGCGGCACGGTCCAGACAATCCGCCGCCGCATCGTTCAGATGATGGGCGAGATAAACGTGCCCCAGCGCAGCGTAGGCTCCGGCGTCACGCGCATTGGCGTCGATCGCGCGCTCGAAGTCTGAACGCGCCTCGCCAATGGCATCACGAACCGCCGGTTCCAGCCGTGTGGTATCCGGATGGCGAACGAACGCGGGCGGTTCGGCACACGCACCGAACAGAAGCACCGCGAGAAAGAGCGCCACACGCACGTCAGGGACTCAGTGTGTGATAGCGGTTGAGCGCCAGATCGGTATACGTGCGCTTGTGGCCGTCCGGCCAACGCACGACGATACGAACGCGCTCGGGCACCGCCGCAAACACCACGCGTGGGTCGCTGCTTGAGGCGTAGCTGCCATCCCGGTGCACGCGGCGAACGCGCTGGCCCCCATCCGTCATCAGACGAACGTCGGCGCCGATCGCGACCCGTCCACCTTCGCGCTGTCGTACGTCGAGCCCGATCCAGCGCGCGGGCGGACGCGCATTCAAAAGCACCTGGCCGACACCGCGATTGTTGCCCACGACGATATCCAGCCCACCGTCGTTATTAAGATCGGTCAGCGCCATGCCTCGGCTGACGTCGAGACCCGTGTCGACCCCCGCTGCAGCACTGGCGTCGACATATACGCCGTCACGCTGCTCGAAAAGCTGATTGCGCTGCCCAAGGGGAAACGCATCGCCGGCATCGATGCGCGCCTGCACTTGCGTCACCGCGCCGTTGGCTGAAAACAGATCAAGATCGCCATCCCCGTCAAAATCCGCCCATCGAGTGCCAAAACCGGTGAAGGGCAGACTGGAACTGGCCAGCCCAGTGGTCGCCGAACGGTCGTCAAAAAACCCCGACCCGTCGTTCAGATAGAGCGTATTGCTCTCACGATCAAGGTGCGTCATGAACAGATCCACATCGCCGTCATCGTCGTGGTCAGCCGCATCCAGACCCATGGACGCCTCGGGCGCGCCGCCCATATTCACGGCCGCGCCGGACAGCGCGGCCACATCTTCAAAATGCCCCTGGCCGTCATTGCGCCACAGCAGGTTGGGCGTGCCATCGTTGGCCACATAAACATCGGTGTGCCCGTCGCCATCCAGATCCGCCGCGATCACACCGAGCGCGCCACCGGCCGGTTTGCCGATGCCGCTCTTCGCGCTGACGTCCTCCCAAACGGGCGGATCACCGCGTACGTTGCGCCACAGCGCATCGCCCTGGGGTGGGTATACGGTGGGCGAGCAGTAATCGCGCGCGCTGGTCGTGGACCGGCAGGGTTTGTGATTGGCAAGTCGATAGTCGACGTAGTTGCCGACGTACAAATCCAGCCGACCGTCGCGATCAATGTCGGTGAACGCCGCGCTGACGCTCCAGCGCGCATCGTTCGGCCCCGCCGGCGTGCGCTCAAAGCGACCGTCGCCCAGGTTCATATAAAGCGCGTCCGGTCCAAAAGCGGTGACATAGAGGTCGACTCGACCGTCGTTGTTGACGTCGCCAGCGGCCAGCCCCATGGCGTAGCCCGTAGCGAGCAGACCCGCGTCGGCGGTGATGTCAGTGAAGCGAAGCACGCCGGCGGCGAGATCATTGCGCAGGACCGCGTGCAAAACGCCCTGCTCATCCGGGCCGTCGAGCGCCTGACCCTGCGCAAACACAAGGTCCTGATCACCATCGTTGTCGATATCAACACTGGCCAGCCCCCCGCCCATCATTTCGGCAAACCAGAGTTCGTCACGCATACCGTTTTCATGCTCAAAACGCGCGCCACTCTCACGGGTCACATCGCGAAACCAGGTGTCTGTCTCCGAAGCCGGATCGGTGTTATCGCTGCACGCACCGAACGCCAACATGACGGCGCACAGGGCGACGGTCCGGACACACGACAGCATGTCGGATTACTCGGGTGCGCGCCCGCCCGAACTGGGCGGCGGCGGCCGGAAAATCGGATGATCCGCAGGCCACGCCTCGGACGCGGGTTGTTTTTCTACGTAGCGATTCAGGTTCGTGGACAACGGACTGTCTTCCACGTTTCGCCCGGCTTTGAGGGCTTCGAAAATCGCCTGACGCTGATAGTCGGCAGCGTCGTCAAAACGTCCGAGTGCCGCCAGCACCATCGCCAGCGTTTCCGACGTCTCAAGGGATGGGGCCACCGAATAGAGGCGCTCGGCGTATTTCAGCGCGACTTGCCGCTTGTCATCGTCCACCTCACACGTGGCGAACAGCCGGGAGATCGCCTGCACGATGCGCAACGCCGCAGGATCGAGTTCATAGCCGGCCAAAAGCGCGGTTTCTGCGCGCTGGCATCTTCCGGCGGCCAGCCACGCCAGCCCCTGACGATAGCGCAGCTCCGAGTTCTGATCGTCACGTGCGCTGGCCGTGCCGTACTGCACGGCCGCATCGGCGAAACGCTTTTGGCGCATCAATGCGTTGGCAAGAAAAACGCGCGTCGCCACATTGTCCGCATCCGCGCCGAGAGACTGCTCAAAATCCGCGATCGCGCGCTCGTCCTGATCGTTCGCTGCGAAAAAAACGCCGCGTTCAAAGAAATCTGAAGCGGTCGTGGGCTCGGGTGCGTTCGCGGCGCGCTTTGCAGCCGTGGTCTCCCGCAAGCTCGCCAGACGTTGCGCGGCCACTGTGTCCCGAGGATTGACCGCGACAGCAAAATCATAGAACACCGCCGCCTGACCCGGTGCACCGGCATCACGCGCCTTATCGCCCAGCGTGATGAACTCGGATGACGGCTGTCGATGGGCTTCCAGCAGCGCGATGATGGGGTCGTTAAAGGCCGGCAGTCCATCACCGGCCTTGCTCTCAGCGACCTGCGCCTGTGCGTCGTTGCCGAGCGCCCGGTGCGCGTTCGCCAGCGCGGCATAAAGCTGCGTGGCGTCGGGGTCCAACTCGAGTGCACGTTCGTATTGCGTGATGGCCGTTTCGTACTCCTCGCCCTCAAGCGCTATGCGACCAAGTCCGGCCACGGCGGCGGCCATAGGCGTGTCGCTCGATGCTGGCGCGTTCAAAATGGACCGGGCGCTGGCCGGTTTGCCCGCATCGATCAGCGCAAGGCCAAGACGTGTGGCAACCACACCGTTCTTCGGTTGCCGCCGCAACGCCTGCCCGTAAAGCGCTACGGCCCCCTCGAGGTTGCCGGCAAACGTCTGTGTCAGGCCAAGCAAATACGGCCAGCGAAAATTGCCCGCGTCGAGTTCCTGCGCATGCCGCAGGGCGTCGGTCGCCGACGCAAACTGCTGCTGGGCCATCAGATGCAACGCGAGACGGCCGTACTGAAGACCAAGTTCGCGCCCCGCAAGCCCTTCGCGAACCGATTCGAAGTAGTCCAGAGCGTTGCCCAGCAGCTCCTTGCCTTGGGCGTCCAGTGCGTCGAGGTCGGGTGGTGTGATTTCGCGTGACTGCGCCAGTGCCGGTGAAACCACGGCAACGGCGATCAAGAGCACGAGCAAGTTCAGTGCGCCGACGGGGCGCAAAAGGGTCAAATTCATCGGTTTGTTCATGGTGTGGGTCTGTCAGATCAATTCGGGTCAATGCCGCGCTGGGCAAGTCCATCGGCCAGCGGGGCAAGCGACGGGGCATACGCTCTCCAGTGGTCCACCGCTGTGCGATAAATCGGGCGGGACACCTGACCGAAACTCTCGGTGGTGACGACGCGCTTGTGCGCGTGGAACTCCAGGCAGTTCGGATGCACTGCGAGACCCAGTGCCCCCAACAACCGTGCGACCTGCTCCTCAAGGTCGTCGACCAGCGCCTCGTAGGATAGTTCCACGGTGGCGGGCGCGCCAATGGCCCGCCACGCCGTCATGACACGGTGATGGTGACCGATATACGCCGCAATATCCCGAAGGTCCGTGGAAAACGGCGGCGGCGCGGCGCCGAAGCTCCGCTGGAAAATCGACCACCCCACGGCCATTGGATGCCGCGTGCAGTGCACGATCACGGCATCCGGAAAGGCCGCGTGGATGAGGTTGAGCTGCTCAAAGTTCTGCCACATTTTGTCGGTGCAGAACGCCGCGTCCTCAAGGTCAGAACCGACGGTCGCGCGCATGCGCTCGCGGTAGGACCGGCCGATGCGTCGATGAAACGCATCAACCGTTTCAGAGCCGAGCTCTGACTCCGCCGGCGCGGCCGCGGCCAGCGCGAGGTGCCGGACCTCGCCGGCTGCCGCCACGTCCGGGTGCGCTGCAAGGATCTGTTCCGCAAGCGTGGTGCCAGATCGAGGCAGCCCGACGATGAAGATTGGACGCCACGTCGCCGCGAGTTCGGTCCGGCTACGCATCTGCGTACGCGCTATCCGGTCCGCCAGGATGGCGCTATAGCGCGCAAGCGCGTCGTGATCGAACCGCACCCGGCGCGCCGCATTCGCGTCAGCGTAATGCCGAAAGGCAGCAGCATAGTCCGCTCTCTGATCCAGCGCGTCACCAACCCGAAAGCGCAGCAAAGCCGACAAATGCGGCGGCGTTGCCGGTTGCGCTACCGCGTTCAACACGAGCCGCAGCGTGTCATCGTCGACCTGTCTGCGATCGGACAAGTTGGCGGAAGCCAGCACAAGGACGGGATCAGGGATTCCGATGGCGAGTCGGTCATCCAACAGGTGTCGTGCACGCTCAGTGCGACCCGTGAGATCCCACAGTCCGGCGAGGGCGGCTGCGGCCGGGTGCAAATCCGGATCGAGTTCCAGCGCATGGGTGTAGGCCTGTTCGGCGGCCTCCAGACGTCCAGCTGACTGACTGGCACTTCCAAGCGCGCTCTGCATGGCGGCATCAGCGGGGCACAATGCGGTCGCGCGTTGCAACGCCTCGCAGGCCGCCTCCGGTTGCCCGGCGGACTGCAACCACTGGCCGCGCATGGCGTGCAACCGACCATCGTCCGGCGCGCGGGCTTGCGCGCGCTCCGCACGTGCGAGCGCAGACGCCCATTCACCGCGTTGCGCGTATACCTCGGCGGCGCCGATCAGCGCGCGCTGGTGGTCTGGATCGAGCTCAAGCGCGCGTTCATACGACGCGAGCGCCGCATCTGCACGACCAAGTCCGCGGACGGCGTGGGCGTGTGCAGCGTGGGCATCCGCCCAGTCCGGCCGCGCATTGCGCGCGCGCTCGAAACACGCTGACGCGGCGTCGAGGCGCCCCAGATTGTTGAGGGCCCGGCCCTCTTCGTAGTCGACCGCTGCGGCGGGGTCATCGGGCGGCATGCGCTCGCGAATCTTTGCGATGTGCGCGAGCGCCCGCGCCGGTTCACGCAGAGCGATGGCCCACCGTGCACATTCAAGGTCAATCAGACCGGACGCGTCCTGGTCCGCAAGGGCCGAAAGCTCGTTGTAAAGCGTTAACAGCGGCTGAGAGGTCTGGCGCGCGCGAACGCGCTGTAGGGCGTCTGCAACCTGCGACTCTGTCATCGACATCGACTCGTTTTGACCTCGATCAGGACCAGCAACACAATGCGCCCATGCACTGGACACGGCGTACCGTAATTGTACTCGGCAGCGCGCTCGCCGGCGCGTGCGCGCCCGAGCCCATCGCCGTGACGCCGGACGATCTGGTGGGCACGTGGCAGGGCGCGCGCTGGTCGGATCGAACGCGGATCCTGTGGTCAACGACCATCACTGCACAGGGCGCCATCACCATCCGCTTTCTGACGTGTTTTAACGGCGAGGCGCTGACCCGAGAGGAACAGACCGGTACAACGACGATTGAGGACAGCACGTGGCGAATTGTGGTCACGAGCCTCGACTACAGCGATCTGCGCTCGGGCGATACCGAGCACTCGGGCGGGTTCGCCCACGATTACACCGTTACGCGGCTGACCAATGATGAATTGCGCTACCGCAGCACTGAAAACGGCAACCGCTTTCGGGTCACGCGCGCGTCCCCTGACGCCGAACTCACCTGCCCGCCCCCGCGCATTGACGTTGGCAGTGGCTCGCCGACCGATCGCGAGCGCGACGGCTGGATCAACCGGGGCGTGGGTGACGGCGAGGAGAAGGAGGACAGCGCTACAGCAAACTGAGCTGGTCCCCGACCTGCACAGGCGGACAAAACGCACGGGTATCCAGTTCCGCGTGATCCTCGTCAGCGAAGCCGGCCGTGCGGC
>JBCCMA010000017.1:0-33303 GCA_039026595.1 Pseudomonadota bacterium | reverse complement strand
GCGGTTTCATGCCGGGCGGCCCGGCAGGTGTACAAGGACTGCAGGACGGATTCGAATTTTTCTGGAGCGCCGAGTTCCGCGTTCCGCGCAGCGTAATCGAGCAGGGCGACGAGGGACGCTTTCGCTTGCAGGCAATTAACGACGAAGACGGCACCGGGTCGATTAGCGGCGATTGGGGTTGGCCAACCAGTTATTTCTGGGATTGGCCCGCGCGCTATGAGGAGGTTGTGATTGACCCCATTTTGTTCGGTTTTTTCGATGACACCGCGCCCGAGGTCTCGGTGCAAATCGTCGGTGGCAAAGTACAGCCTGTCGGTGTCACATCATTGAAGGGCGTTGCCAGCGATCAGCAGGGTGTGTCCTCCATAACGGTCTTCTTTAACGGTGCCGCGCAGCGGACGTGCTCGTTTTCTAATTTTCCGATCAATGCGGAATGTGTAGCGCTGGTCTCTGTACAACCAGGTCGTTTTCGGACCAGCGCAACGGTAACAAATCGAGCCGGTGTGTCCGTCACCACAGGCGCCGAAGTGTTTCGGGTTCTTGCGGATGGAAACGTCCCGCAGCTTTCGGTCGACATTCAACCGCGCGTTTTCGCCAATGGCGGTGTGTCGACGGTAACCGCCGTGGCAAGCGATCCGAGCGGCGTAACGTCGATTGTGATCGATGGCGTCGTGTGCAGTTTTTCGGGCGACAATGAAACCGAAACCTGTGTCCGGACCATCGAAAGTCAACCGGGACGACTTCTGCGACGTGTGCGGACCGCTGCGCGCGACAGTGAGGATCTGGAGGCCACCAACAACGCAACGATCGTCTGGCGGAATCAGGGCTTTGATGCAGATCAGGACGGGCTTTCCAATAACGTCGAGGACGTTCTTTGCACGTCGCCCACCAGTCCGGACACCGACGGCGATTCACTTCCCGATGGCTGGGAAATTCTAGGGGTGGCATTCGATGATCCGTCGGGATTTATTGACCTGCCCGGGCTGGGCGCCAACCCCTGCCGAAAGGACATATTCCTGCAATATGACTACGAGGTCGGCGCTCGGGTGCGCGCGGGCGTGGTTGACAACGTGGTGGCTGCATTCAGGCGCAATGGCATCACGCTGCATGTGTCAGAGCATGAGCGCCCGCGACCGACTGACGATCCCGTTTCGCCGCTGGACGCCGCTCAGGCCGCTGCGCAAACGGATGAAAACGGGGATTATTTCTTTGATCCAATCCGTACCCATACGCACTACTACGCCTACAGCCGCCATCGGGCCGGCCGCAGTGGCGCATGGGGCCGAACGTTTACTTTTGATATATACGGCGGTGCAAATTGTTCTTGCCCGTTGTCGGGAATCGATCCGGCGCTTTGCGGGCTTCCCGCAGAGCCGATTGAAACCGGCTGCAGTCGGGCGGGTGAGGACAGGCAGACTCGGACCTTTATGCATGAATTGGGGCACAGCATTGGTCTCGGCCACGGCGGCCAGCTTGTCGGTAGTACCATCCCCCAGCGCAGCGCGGACTATGTCTGGTACGACTATCTCTGGGACGACACCAACCGCAAGCCGAATTATCGAGGCCAGATGAACTACGCCTATTACGGCAATGTTTGTCTCGGACCTGGTCCTGATTTCGACTTGATCAGCAATTTCGATTTTTCACAAAGGAATCTGGGTGACTTGGTCGAGCAAAATCTCGACGAGCGGCCAACCAGTGCTCTCAGTACGCGGCTCCGCACTGAGGGGTGCAATTTCGCCGTGAGCGGCAGCACGGCGCTCTTGGTGCACACGTGCGCCGATCCAAACGAATCGATGGCGCTTGACACTGATCTGAATGCGCGGCGCTCGACGATTCTGAGCGACGGGCTGCAGGCACGGCGGCGGCGGATGCACGGAAGCGTCTGGACAAATACAGGCTTGCCACCCACGCCGAATGGCATTGATTTTGACTGTGACGGTGTTATCGAGCCGAGCGTTGCATCCAATGTGAATGGTGCGGCGCCTGATTTCGCATTACCGCCCGACAATGAAATCTGCGGCGACAATATGGATACCAACAACGACGACATACCGGACAGTGAGCAGTGTGCCTGGACGGTTTCAGGCCCGTCGTCTCCGCTTCGCGCGCACACCGATTGGGACAAGGTCCCGCGTGCCCTGCGCTGCATTACGCTGTACAGCAGGCGTGGAGACTGCTACCCGCAGTCAGAGGCCTATCGCGATGCTATTCAGCTTCGCCATCCCTCCATGGATTGTCGACCTTCTGGTGCCCCCAACCGGGTGTGCAGCGCCGGAGCTCGTGTCGGTGGATCAGATGGAACGGCTTCTGTTGCCATTTTCGGGATTCCGGATCAGGTGCCCGAACAAATTGAGACGGAATATGATCCGGCACCCGCTGACATGGAAACCTGCGATGGGTTTGATAACGACGGTGATCTTGAGGTCGATGAGGGCTGTCGAGATACGGACGGCGACGGGATCGCGGACTCGGCGGACAACTGCCCCACCATCAACAATCCGGATCAGAGCGATATCGATCTCGATCGGCTCGGGGACGTTTGCGATGACTTGGTGATGGGGCCGATTCAGGTGTCTGACACAGGTCAGGCCACGTTGGAGCTGTCCTGGACCCCTGTTGCGGGTGCGATCGGGTACGCACTGTATCGAAGCAACTTTGGCGGCACGTTCGAATATTTGACGCTGGGTGGGTTCCCATCCACACAAAGCTCGGTCTGGACAGATCCGCTACCGCAGTCGTCGACTGCGCCGGCAAATTTGCAATATCGGATGCACGCCGTGGACGCCAACGGGAGCATTGGCGAGCCGGTCTTCGCCACGTTCAGCACAGATGACGATCTCGACGGCATCCGCAACCCGAATGACAACTGTCTGCTTGCGTTTAATCCTGATCAACGTGACAGCGATGCCGATGGGTTTGGCAATGTTTGTGATGCGGACATCGCGCCGTCGATCAACGACTGTGTCGTCAACGTGCTCGATCTCGGGGCGCTGCGGACTGCGTTTTTTGCAACGCCAGCTTCACAGAACTGGAATCCGGATGCCGACTTCAACGGTGACGATGTTGTGAACTTCCTCGATCTCGGTGTGCTTCGGCAGGCGTTTTTCCAGGCACCAGGGCCCTCGGGTACTACGCAGGCCTGTGAGTTCTAGACGTTAAATTGCCGTTGACCCGAGTCTCCTCAAGCCGCATGGTTACGCCATTATCCAAGGCGCGCCAGGTCTCCGAATGATCGCGCGCGGAGAGCGTTCAAAATCGAGGGGCTCCTTATGTTTATTCGTCGCATGAAGCGATATGCCTGCGCGTTCGCGGCGGTCGCACTTATTGCACCTTCCGCCACCGCCACGTCGGTCCAAATCAATTTCAGCGGCGGTGGCGGTAACGTCACCGGTGCAGGGTCGCCATTGGTGCAGTCGTTGTTCAACAGCACGTTGTTCAGCGGCATGTTCGTGATCCGTAATTTCAATCCCATCGGGTTTACCGGCACGGTGAGTTTCGACGGGCAGACGAGCGACGACGGTGTCGAGTTCTTACTGCATCTGAGTACGCTGGAAGCCATCGAAGGCGCGTTCCTGCGTACGGGGCCCGACCCGCGCAGCGACGAGCTGGATCGGGTCAACCGCAATATCATCGTGCCGCGTACGGCTGCGTACAGCGACGCGGCTGGCACCGGGTTCTTTGGAGCCGGCAGCGTCACGTTCATCAACGGTGTGCTCGTGGGCTTTGAGTACAGCATCGGGCCCGAGGCGCTGGCGAGCTACGATTTCCTGTTCGATAACGCGAATGTCGATGCCAGCCTCGAGACCATTCTGATCAGCAGCGGACAAATTTCCCGTGGCGCGCAGTTCATCGTCGACGGCGCCGATCCGAACGCCAACACGGCCTACGGTCTGAATACCGGCAACTACGAAGCAGACGGCACGGACAACACGACGACGCGCTTTGAAGCGTCGGATCCCGAGCTGTGCTCGTTGCCGTACATCAATGGTATTTGTGTCGGTTCACTCGATCCGTTCAACGCCGACATCGGACTGAATCCGTTCGTCGAAGGTCAGGATCTGTTCCAGTACACGCTCAGCGGTTTGACGACCGAGGTCACGACCGTACCACTGCCCGCCGGGTTCTGGCTGCTGGGTTCTGCATTGGCGGGGCTGTTCCTTCGTCGGAAGTAATCTCGTTAACGACACCGCGCCCCCACCCTGGTGCGCGGTATCGCCTGCACCGGCCTGCCCCTACAGCAGAACATCCTGATAAGCGTCACGCAGCTTGGCCTTGACCACTTTGCCGGTGGCCCCGAGCGGCAGATCGTCTACGAAAATCACTTTGTCGGGCACTTGCCAGCTCGCCACTTTGCCGTCGTAAAAGGCCAGTAGCGCGGCCTCGTTAACCTCGCCGGCCTTGACCGCGATCAACACGGGGCGTTCGTCCCACTTGGGATGGCGCGCGGCAATCGCAGCCGCATTCGCGATGGCCGGATGGCCAATGGCGATGTTCTCCAGTTCGACGGTGGAGATCCATTCGCCCCCGGATTTGATGATGTCCTTGGAGCGGTCGCGGATGATCATGTAGCCGTCCGCGTCCAGAGTGGCCACGTCGCCGGTGTCGAACCAACCGTCTTCGGTAAGGGCGGATTCCGATTTGCCGAAGTACGTGTCGACAATCCAGTGTCCGCGAATCTGGAGATCGCCCTGCGTCTCGCCGTCGTTTGGCAGCACGGCCCCGTTTTCATCCACAATCCGCAGTTCGACACCGTAGGGTGGCCGACCCTGCCCGAGGCGCAGCTGTGCTTGTTCTTCGGCGGACAGATGCACGTGCTTCTGCAGGAGCTGGTTGAGCGTGCCCAATGGGCTGGTTTCGGTCATGCCCCAGGCGTGGATGAGCTCAACCCCGTACTTGCCCTGGAAGGCGGGGATCATCGACGGCGGCAGCGCGGAGCCGCCCACCACCGTGCGCGTCAGGCTCTCGGCCTTCGAGCCTGTCTTCTCCAGCGCGGCCAAAAGACCCATCCAGATGGTCGGCACGCCGAGCGCCATGGTGACGGCCTGATCGTCGATCAGGCGCACCAGACTTTCACCGTCCAGCCCCGGCCCGGGCAGCACCAGTTTGCAGCCGACACCGGCTGCGATGTAGGGCACGCCCCACGCATTGACATGGAACATGGGTACCACGGGCAGGACGGTGTCCTTGGCGGACAACGCCAGCCCGTCGGGCTGATTGCCGGCGACGCTGTGCAGCAACGTGGAGCGATGCGTGTAGAGCACGCCTTTCGGGTTGCCGGTGGTGCCGGAGGTGTAGCACAGCGACGACGGCGTGGTTTCATCGAACTCGGGCCACTCAAATTCATCGTCGCCCTCGGCGATGAACTCATCATAGAACTGGAGGTCTGCCACCATCGCGAGCGCCTCGTCACTGCGCGGGCCTAACAGAACAACATGTTGCACCGTGGAAAGATGCGGGCGCAGTTTGGCGATCAGCGGCAGAAACGTCTGGTCGACGAACAGAATATGATCTTCCGCGTCATTGATGATGTACGCCATCTGCTCGGGGTGCAGACGCGGGTTGATGGTGTGGGTGATGTAGCCGCCGCCGGAGACGCCAAAATACACTTCAAGGTGGCGCCGATTGTTCCACGCGATCGTTCCCAGCCGCGCTTGAGAGGGCACGCCGAGACGGGAGAGGGTGGAGGCGAGTTTGCGGGAATTGCGGCAGACGGTGGACCAGTCCAGCGTTTCGATGCCACCCGTCGTGTCGACAGACACCACCTGTGTGGCGCCGTGGTAGCGATGCGCGTACTCGATCAGGCTTGAGATCAGCAGCGGTTCATACATCATCTTGCCAAGCATGGGCGGTCCCCCGGAGTCACTGGTGTACGCGCGACTATAAAACGAGTCGCGCTCGGGTGCTCGTTGAGCGTCAGATCGAACGGGGCGTCCGGTTAATGGTCTCAGTAAATGTCTGGTCCCGCCGGACGGAATGACTGAATATCGGGCTGCACTAAAAAGAGGTATGTAAATGCGTTTTGGATACTGGATGCCCGTGTTTGGCGGATGGCTCAGAAACGTCAACGATGAGCAGATGGAAGCCACGTGGGATTACGCGCGCCAACTCGCTCAGTTGAGTGAACAGATCGGTTTTGATCTGACCCTGATTGCTGAGCTGTGCCTCAATGACATCAAGGGCGCATCCGAGCCATCCCTTGATGCCTGGTCGACGGCGGCCGCATTGGCGGCGGTTACTGAAACCCAGGAGTTGATGGTCGCGGTCCGGCCGTCGTTCCACAATCCCGCGCTGTTTGCCAAACAGGCCGCGAACATTGACCACATCAGTAAGGGCCGTCTGTCTTTGAATGTGGTGTCGTCGTGGTGGAAGAGCGAATCGGAGCAGTACGGGATCGCGTTTGATGACCACGACCGTCGCTACGATCGCACGTCCGAGTGGATCGACGTGGTACGCGGCCTGTGGTCCCACGCGACGTTCTCATACGACGGTGAGTTCTACACGACGAAAGACACGCAGCTGTTCCCGAAACCGTACGGCCAGCCTGTTTTTTATGCGGGCGGGGAATCTGAGGCGGGCAAGACCTTGATCGCCCGCTCCTGCGATGCCTACCTGACGCACGGCGACCCGCCGGACGTCATCGCCGCAAAGATCGACGACATGCGCCAGCGTCGCGCGATCGCGGGCGGCCCGCCGCAGACGTTCGGCGTGTCAGGCTATGTGATCTGCCGCGATACCGAAGAGGCGGCGCAGGCCGAACTCGACCGAATTACCGATGTAAACGCGAGTGCCGACGGCTTCCGCAATTTCGAGGAGTGGGTGACGCACTCCAAACTGGAACGTGCGCTCGCGATCCGTGAGTACTCTGTGTCTAATCGCGGGTTGCGCTCAGGACTCATCGGGACGCCGGAGCAGATCGCCGAGCGGCTTTTCGCGTTCGAACAAGCCGGTGTGGATCTCGTGCTGCTTCAGTTCAGCCCGCAGGCGGAGGAGATGGAGCGATTCGCCGAGCAGGTGATTCCGCGCTTCAATGCGTTGGCCGCGCAGAACCGCGAGGTGGGCGCGCATTAAAAAAGCCCCGACCGACCGGCCGGGGCTTTGTCATTTCCCGGCGCACAGCGGCGCCGGAACATTCAGGTTTGCGTCAACCTATTCCGGAACCACGCAGGGGCTGGCCGGGCTCGGTCCCGGCGTGCCGAAGAACAGCGTGCGGAAGATGCCCAGGTCAACTGCGTTGGCGACGCCGTCGTTGTTCAGGTCGGCCGCGTTGTCGGTGCCGAAGAACAGTGTGCGGAAGATGCCCAGGTCGATGAAGTTGACCACACAATCCTGATTGAAGTCCGCATCGCAGGCGTTACCGAATCCGTCCAGATCGGTATCGGTCTGGTCGGCGTTGACGACGGTCGTGCAGTTGTCGAGGCTGTCGTTCACATCGTCCGAATCGGTGTCCGGATCGGGCGAGACCACCACGGTGGTCGTGAAGTCCGCACCGCCGTTCAGATCAAAGAACGTGACCGTTCCGGCCTGATTGGCGAACGGGTCCGGTAGCGGATCGCCGCCCTGACCGTTGATCGTGATGTTGTTGGCCGCGAGCTCGTTGCGGATGATGCCGCGCGTCAGCGCGCCCTGGCCAGGACCGAAGAAGTCGAGGTCAGAGATCGTGTTGGACAGGTTGCCAGCCAGGAAATCGTCGAAGTTGAAGTACACGCCGAACGGAATGTCGCCGTCATCGACGCCCGCCGTCGCCACCGTGACGGTTGCCGTGCCGCTGCCGTCCACGCCGATAAAGTCGAACTTGGCGTTGGCCGCATCAAGGCGCATGGACAGCGCGGTCGGCGTCACGCCGTCGCGCAGGAACACCGCGTTGGTCGCCGGCAGCGTGCTGAAGTCGAGGTCGTAGTCGACCGTGACGTCATTTCCGTCAATCGTCACTGTGAACGTGCCGTTCGGGGTGAAGTCCGGCAGGTAGATGTCATCGCGCTGCGCGGTGGGATCGCCGTCGAAGACGCCGGCGCCGTCCGTCAGGCTCTGGGCCGACAGAGGACCTTCGGTACGCCATGTCGACGTTTCCAGGCGGTTCAGAAGCGGCGAGTGCAGGAAGATGCCGCCGTTGCCGGTACCGTCCGACGTTACCGTGTAGGTGCCGTCACCCACAAAGTTGTCGAGGATGATCTGGGCGTTGAAGCGCAGCCAGTCGGGCGATGCGCCCGGACCGAACACGCCGTTAATCAGGTTGTTGAGTTCGGTGCCCGGAATGAACGGGTTCACACCGTCAACGCCGCTGTAGTCGGTCTCGGCCAGTGCGGTCGTGAAGTTGATCACGGCCGTGTCGCGCTCGACAACGGACAGCGTTGTGTTCAGGTCCGCGCCGCCGTTCAGATCGAAGAACGTCACCGTGCCAGACTCATCCGCAAACGGGTCAGCAAGCGGCTCGCCGCCGCGGCCGTCGCGCGTGATGTTGTTGGCGTCCAGCTCGTTGCGAATGATTCCGCGCGTCAGTGCGCCTTGCCCGGGTCCGAAGAAGTCCAGATCAGACACCGTGTTGGACAGGTTGCCTGCGAGGAAGTCGTCGAAGTTGAAATAGATGCCGTACGGAATGTCTTCGTCACCGTCGCCGATCGTGGCGGTCGTGACGGTCGCGATGCCGGCACCGTCGATTTGCAGGAAATCAAAGCGGGCGTTGGCAGCGTCGAGGCGATCCGACAGTGCGGTGGGCGTGACGCCATCGCGCAGGAAGATCGAGTTGGCCGCGCCAAGCGTTGCGAAATCGAGATCGTAGTCGATCAGCACAGTGCTGCCGACGATCGTCACGACAACTTCGCCATTGGGAGTGAAGTCGGGCAGGTAAATGTCGTCCCGTTGCGTCGTGGGATCGCCGTCAAACACACCGGCGCCGTCAGCAAGGCTGGCGGCTGAGAGCGCGCCTTCGGTGCGCCACGAGTCCATCTCAAGACGGTTCAGAAGCGGGGAGTGCAGCCAAATGCCGCCGTCACCCGTGCCATCGGGCCGGATGCGATAGACGCCGTCGCCAGTGAAGTCCTTGATGACGATCTGCCCGTTGATGCGCAGCCAGTCGGCGCTCGCACCGGGTCCGAAGATGCCGTTTAGCAGGTTGTTGATTTCGGTTCCGGGAATGAACGGATTGAGGTCGTCCACGCCACTGAAACCACTCTCCTCCAGATTGGTTGTGAAGTTAATCACGGCGCTGTCTTGTGCGCTGGCCTGCGACGTGCAGAGCAGTGCGCACAGTGCGGCACCCAGTAGATTGCGATGATTCATTTTCTATTCTCTGTTTCCAGACGGTATGGTTTATACAGCGCATGCGTTTGAGCACACTGGCCAACGTACCCAATGGTGACTCGGATCCCGGAACAAGGTGGCCGTGCGCGCGAGCGTGCGATCGCGGTTTACTTATGATGGTAACAAAAACAATAATGAGAATCATTACCAACGCATGACAGCGCGGTCAGCGATGTGCCCTGAATACAGCCACTTAGGCCTCGATAGATTATGTTGAAACAAAATAAACGGCCTCTGACCCGCGACGCCCGGCCGCTCAGTACGTTTTTAGTGCCGGTTCTTTTGCTACTGGCACCGTCTGTCGCGGCCGACACCCTGTTGGTTGAGTTCGATACGCTCGAATCACCGGCGGACATCCGTTTTCCGGACGATTTCTCGGACTACGAACAGTTCTTTGGCAAAGGCTCCCGCAACAGCGAGTTTTCAGTGCGCCTCGTTCTGCCGAACTTCGAGGCGTACCAGAAAGGCGAGCACACGATTCCCCTGAACCTTGGCAATGGCCTCAACTGGGGTCCCTCGGCGGACAAGGAGCCAAAGATCAGTACGCCCGGGTTGTCGCTAACGCTTGAGAGCCGCGCGTTCGGAGCGCTCGAGGGTGAGCGCATCATGGTTCGAACCAAAAACGCGAAGGGCCGCACGATTACAGGCCCGATCTTTCTCCCCGACGAAACGCAGCTTGGCGACGAGGGCGAGCTGGTCGTCCGCGACGGCAAGATCGTGTCATTCGCGTATCGCTGGGTGAAAGCGGGCAATCCCGGTCTGGTCAGCATGAACGACTACCTCGTCAAGCGCCGCCGTTTTCCGATCAAGATGGACCGACTGGAAGTTGAGGCCTCTGCGTTCTCCGAACCTTTTCAGGTCGGCGATCTCATCCTTGTGAAGGGCCTCAAACCGCGCATCATGCTGCAAATGGTGTCCGCTAAAGACTGAGTGGCCCAGAGTGTGGTGGCGCCTCGCACTCCACGTAATCGCCGCTCTGGCGGTCGCCGCCTGTGGGCTCGAACCCGTCGGATCATCCGTGCCCCGCGCCGTGGATGAGACCACCGAAAAAGAGCTCATCGTGCTGTTTGCACCGCGTTCAGACGATGAGTACTACCGGACACAACGCGCCGACATCGTTCGCTTCCAGATCGATTACGCGCGTGCCATTTCCGCTCACGATGACGTCCTGGTCTTTACTGACGCTGCAAGCTTTGGCGATTACACGGCGTCGCTCGGGGAGTCGCGCGTGGTTATTGCGCCGCAGGAAGATATCTGGGCTCGCGATGTCGGTCTGGCAAGCGTTCTCCGTCCGGTCCTTTTTCGATATACCGCTGCGGGTCAGGGTGGTGGTGCAAACGGTGCAGCCGATGCGCGATATGTACAGTCCGCATTGCGGCGTGTGATCGACGAGGCGGGTTTGAGCTATGCCGCCAGCTCTGACTTCAATGATGGCGGTAATCTGGTTGATGACGATAATGAACGCGCCATCGCCAGCCGCAAATTTTTGCGCGATAACAATCTGACTGAGGCCGAGGCCAGACAACGGTTTGAGCAGCTGGGATTCGCCTCCGCCGCGTTCATCGAAGCAGACGAGCAAGGCGGCCTTGAGCACGCCGACGGGGTCGTTGCATTCATTGCGGCGAATACCGTCGTCATTAACGACTATCCCGACGACCGTGACTACGCTGAGCAGCTCAGGGCCGATCTGACACGTGCTTTTCCTGATCTGACCATTCACACGCTGGTCGCGCCTCATACCGAGCGCGACACATATGACGACCGGTTCGGTTCGGCGTGCGGCTTGTACACGAATATGCTGGTCACGCCGTTACGGATTTATCTGCCGCAGTTTGGTCTTCCGGAGGACCGGATCGCGTTGTCCGCGCTGCGCGGTTGGACCAACAAACAGGTCATTGGCGTTCCGTCCGCGGGTGTGTGCGGAATGGGCGGCGGCGTACGATGCCTGTCATGGCAGCTCCGCGGAGAGAATGCCCGGCGTTTGAAAGACTGGGCGCGATCGCAGCGCTCGAACTAATCGCATTCCACAAGCGCGAGCGCGTACACTCAACGCCCCGGATGGCAATGGCGAAGGTCACGCAGTGGCGATGAGAAAAAATATCCTGATCACGGGAGCGAGCTCCGGCCTTGGCTTTGAGATGGCAAGGCAGTTTGCTGCCAAAGGCCGCAACCTCGCGTTGTGCGCCCGCCGGGTGGAGCGACTGGAGGAGCTCAAGGCCGAATGCCAGTCCATCAATCCCGCTATTGATGTACATGTGCTGCCGCTCGATGTGAATGATCATGACGCGGTGTTTCGCGTCTTCGGTGAATTCAACGACGCACTTGGCGGCTTGGATCGGGTGATTGTGAACGCGGGAATGGGTAAGGGCGCGTCGATTGGTACGGGCTATTTCCGTGCGAACAAGGAAACGGCCGTGACCAACTTCGTGTCCGCGCTGGCTCAGTGCGAGGCGGCGCTTGAGATTTTTCGCGCCCAGAATCATGGTCATCTCGTCACCATCAGTTCGATCAGTGCGGTTCGCGGTTTCCGTCGTGCGCTCACCGTTTACGCTGCAACCAAAGCGGGCCTGACCTCTATGTCGGAGGGTATGCGCGTGGATTTGCTGGATACACCGATCAAGGTTTCCACCATTCATCCAGGCTTTATTCGCAGTGAGATCAATGAAAAGGTCAAGAAAGTCCCGTTCATTGTCGACACGGTGCCCGGCTGTCGCGCGATCGTCCGTGCAATCGAGAAGGAAAAGGCGGACGCGTTTGTACCGGGCTGGCCGTGGGCCATCCTGCATCGCATCCTGCGGATCGCGCCCCTGTCCACGCTGAAGTCCATGAGCTGAGTGGTGCTGGCTTGAGTGTCGGATGGAAGCAGCGACTCGCTCGGAGTCTTCATATCAATCGCAGCCACGCGGACGCACGCTACCTGCAGCTTGCAACAGTCGATGCGTCCGGTCATCCACACAACCGCACCGTCGTGTTCCGCGGGTTTAGCGACGCTGATCCGCTAACGTTGTTGACCGTCACCGATACGCGCAGTGAGAAAGTGGCTCACACCATCGGCGACGCTCGCGTCAGTGTTGCATGGTATTTCCGCAAGTCGCGTGAACAATATCGATTGAACGGTCAGGCGGTGCTCAGGACCGAGCGGGACGGCGGGGCAGACGTGCTGACCGTGTGGCAGTCGTTGTCGCCGACAGCGCGCGAGCAGTTTTACTGGCCGACACCAAAGGCGCCGCTCAGTGATGCTGCGCCAGTGCACGATGACGGCGCTGTATCCCCGCATTTTGCCGTGCTCGCCATCGTGCCCGACTACGTCGAGTACCTTGCCTTGCGGCCCACGCCCCAGTGCCGGGAAATCTACATGCGGACCCACGCCGGATGGTCGAGCGAGGCGGTCAATCCCTGAAGTCGAATTACGGTCGTAATTCCTCGTCCAGTTGTTGTCTGAGTACGGCCATCTGCACATCCAGATCAAACGCGATCTGATTGCCGCGCTGAGTGGTCTGCTCGTCGATCGCGCGACTGGTTTTCTCGAGAATGCTCTTGAAGCGTTCATCGAACGCCGGGTCAGCACCCTGATCGCGGGAGGCGAGGTACGTGCCAGCGACCTTGTGTACGCCGGGCAGAAACACATTCAAGTATTTGCGCGACCGTCGCAGCATGTGCGGTTCTTGCTCGATGGTGTGCAACAAATCAAACGACTTGTTTACCAGGTCTTTCAGGCGGCGACGCAGCTCACCATGGGGAAGCCGGACGTACACCTTCTGTAAGTCGTGCACTTTTTGCTCCGCCGTAGCCAGCGCGTCCACGATTTCATCCGACGAATACCCGTCGGCGGGCTCGGGCAGCGAACGCAGCCACATGGAACCGTAGGACAGGTACGTAGCCAAAAAACCGCCCGCGCCAAACGCCAGTGCAAACGCGACCGAGCGGTCGTTGACTAGCCACTGTGTGATCACACAGGCCGCGGCGACGGCGGCACACCCGACCCAGGTAAGGCTGTGGGTGTTGGATCGATGGAAGCGCGACATCGCGCGCTCGCGCTGGCGCCGGGTGCCATGGCGCACCGACAACGCAGCGACGACAAACAGCGCGATGGCGATGGCCAGTGCGGCGGTGGTCAAAACGCCTCCGCCGTCGAGTTCGAGCAGCAGCGCGGGCAGCAGGGGCAGCGCGAGCGCGTACAGCAAAAAACCGCGTACGGACCATCCGACATTGGCTCGGCCCGCTCTCACGACCGTTCTCCCTCTGCCTGAGCGCGAGACAGGGCGTTGTCTCTCACATGGTCGAGCGCCGAACAGGTTGTCATGCCGACCACGATGCACAACAGCACAAAGCCGGCGGCGCGACGCCAAATTTTTCTGGCCAGGCGACCCGCGCGTAGTGCGGTTGGGTTTGACTCTGTCGGCATGGATGGTCCGCTCCTGTGCGATGCGAGTGCTTAGTGTATCTCGTTTGCATTCGTATGTAAACATATGTATATTTAAGTCATCGTATGAAAACAGGCGCGCCACCATGCCAGACAAGTCCGTAGCTTTGAGTGCCCGACTGCCGGCCGACGACGCTGATTTTCTGAAGCACTGGGAGGTCGAGGGGGCGGAAACGCCCAGCGAGAAGCTTCGGCGCGTGGTCCACGACGCCCGTGATCGGGAGACCGCCACCCACGACTACAAGAGCGCGCTGCGCATGGCGACAACGCTCTTCGGGCCAGCGCTGGAGCACATTCGCGCCGGAGAGCTGGAGCAGGGCCAACACAGTGAGCTGATTGCCAAACTGGGTGAGTGGTTGCCCGAGATCGTGGCGTATGTGTATTCGGCGCAGGCGCTTTCCGCACATGAAGGGGATGCCGGGTTGCGACGTCTTGAGGGTGGCATTGCTATGCGGGTCACCACCTTGATGCGGGCCGTGTTGCAGATGGCCATTACGGACGAAGCCCCGCTCTACGATCCATCGGTGCTGGATGAGCGGCTGTCTGGCGTACTCGATACCGCGCGGGTCGTGCGGCGAGCGCGAGGCGACGCGCTCAAGAAAAAGGGCGACAAAAAGCGCCAAAAGACGGACGCGAAGGCGGACAACGCAAGCCGTAAGGGAAGCGCTTGATGTGGGAGTTGATTACAGCACCGGAAACCGTGCCGTTTGGTGTGTCGATCGGACTGCTTCTGGTCTTGGCCGCTCTGGAGGCCGTGACGGCATTGAGCGGTACCGGCATCTCAAATGCGCTTGATGCGGTCCTGCCCGAATTCGACGGCGCGTTCGAGACGCCCGCGCTGAACAGCATGCTCAGCTGGCTGCGCGTCGGTCAGGTGCCGGCAATCATCCTGCTGATGGTTTTTCTGTTGACCTTCGGTCTTGGTGGCTACGCGGTGCAGAGTTTGATCCATCACGTTTTGGGTGACTACCTGCCCCGCGCCATTGCGATTGTCCCGGCCCTCTTTATCGCTCTGCCGGGCGTGCACTTTATCGGCGGCGCTCTGAATGCCGTGCTGCCTCGGGACGAGACCGAAGCGGTTTCAGACCAGAGTTTGATCGGCCAGACCGCCACCGTCGTGATCGGTGTCGCCCGCGCGGGCAGCCCGGCGCAGGCCAAGCTGACCGATGCGTTTGGCACCACACACTATCTGATGGTTGAACCGCCCAAGGGCCAGGAAGTGGCCAGCGGCGAGGCGATCGAGCTGCAAAATTACGAGAACGGCGTCTACCAAGGCGCTCCTGCTACCCCATCCAATCCGTCAAGCCAGACATAAGGAGACAACATGGCTCAACTACAGGAAATCGCGATCATCGTCCTACTGGTGTTCCTTGTCATCGCGGCCATCGCGTTTGTGATTACGCGCTTGTACCAGCGCGCATCCAAGGAGGTGTCGTTCGTCCGAACCGGCTTTCGTGGCCAACGCGTGGTGATGAACGGCGGCGCGATTGTGCTGCCCGTGCTGCACGAGACCATCCCGGTCAACATGAACACACTGCGGCTGGAGGTGGCGCGCGCCAATGACGCCGCGTTGATCACGCACGACCGGATGCGTGTCGACGTGACGGCTGAGTTCTATGTCCGCGTCAAACCTACTCAAGAGAGCATCGCCAACGCCGCGCAAACGCTCGGTATGAAAACCATGAATCCGGTCGAGCTCAAAAGCCTCGTCGAGGGTAAGTTTGTAGACGCGCTGCGCGCCGTGGCCGCGGAAATGGCGATGGAAGAGTTGCACGAAAAGCGCGTCGACTTTGTCCAGAAGGTCCAGCAGGTGGTCTCTGAAGACCTGCTCAAGAACGGTCTGGAGCTTGAGTCGGTGTCACTGACCGGCCTCGATCAGACCAGCTTTGAGCACTTCAATCCGCAGAATGCGTTTGACGCGGAGGGTATGACAAAACTGACCGCGGCCATCGAGTCCCGCCGCAAGAAGCGCAACGATATTGAGCAGGACACGGCCGTTGCTATTCAACTGAAGAACCTCGAAGCCGAGCGCGAGAAACTTGAGATCGGCAAAGAGGAAGAGTACGCGCGGCTCGCTCAGGAACGCGAGGTGGAGGTCCGTCGCGCAAGCCAGGTCTCTGAGATTGCCAGCGAGCGCGCCGCCAAGGATCGTGCGGCCAAGGAAGCGGAAATCGCAGCAAAGCAGCAGGTCGATCTGGCCGCGATCATCGCGAAGCGTGAGGTCGATGAGAAACGCATCGTGATGGAGCGCGAGATCCGGGAAACGGAAATTCAAAAGGCGCGAACCGTGGAAACCGCCGAGATCGAACGCCAGAAAACGGTGGAGTTGACCGAACAGGATCGGGCCATCGCCATCGCCGAGAAGTCCCGCGCGCAGTCCGAAGCACAGGCCGAGGCGGACCGGGCGCGAGCCGAAGCGGTGCGCGAGGAAGAGCAGGTGATCACGGTCCGGGAAACCACCCGCGCCGAGCGCGCAAGGGAGATCGAGCTGGTCGCCGCACGGCAGGAAGCCGGCAAGCAGGCGATTGAACTGACCGTCGCCGCCGAAGCTGAGAAACAGGCGGCTGAAGACAAGGCGCAGGCGGTGCGCACGCTCGCCGAAGCGGAAGCGGATCGTGTGAAGATTGCCGCGGACGGCGCCGCCGAGGCCACCATGCGCGATGCCGCAGCGCAGGCCAAGCGCTATGAGGTGGACGCCACCGGTAAGCGCGCGGTCAACGAGGCGGCCAATGTGCTGTCGCAGGAGCAGATCGCCATGCAGATCAAGCTGGCGCTGATGGAGCACCTGCCCGCGATTATTGCCGAGAGCGTCAAGCCGATGGAGGCCATCGACGGTATCCGCATTATGCAGGTCGAGGGCCTGAACCCCTCGGGTGCGTCCGGCAACGGTGGCAATGCCGCCGAGAGCGCACCTGCGGGCGGTGGCAGTCTGGCGGATCAGGTTGTGAATAGTGCGTTGCGCTACCGGGCTCAAAGCCCGCTGGTGGACTCGCTGCTCGGAGAAATTGGTCTTGAGGGCGGCGACATCAACGGCCTGACCAATGCGCTTGAAACACCGAAATCGAACGGCGCAGGTTTCGTGGACAGCGAGACCCACAGCTAGTTTGGTCTGCGCAATTGATCGTGAAAGCGGCACCTTCGGGTGCCGTTTTTTTTGCGGGTGTTCTGGTCCGTCAGGGCATCGGGGGCTCGAGTGGTAGCAAATATCGATACCGCTGCGCCGACAAAAGACCACTTGCGCTGAAAGTGTTGCGAGCGCAGACCTCCGCCATAACGGTAGCGATCACACTGTCCATCCGGAGACATCCATGATCGCTCGACTTGGTCTGACCGTACTTCTGACTGCGTCCCTGACCGGATGCGTTGGATCGCTTTTCAGCTACGGTTTGCAAAACCGCAACGAAGGGTCCACACCGCTCGTGGATTTTCTTTACCCGGACGGAAACCTGCCCCCCGCGTCCGAGCGTCGCGTGCCAGCGTTAAGCCTGCCGCTGAAGGTGGGTCTGGTTTTTCTACCTGAGCGCGGACAGCGCCAGTCGTTTCTGACCGAGGCGGATCGGCTCCGGATGCTGCAAGAGGTGCGTTCGGCCTTTATTGACCGCGCCTACATTGAGTCCATTGAGACCATCCCGTCGCTGTATCTGGAGGGGCAGAGCGGGCCCCTGGCGATCAAGCAGGTGGCCGGTGTATTCGAAGTGGACGTGCTCGCGCTCATGTCCTACGACCAGATCAGCCGCGCGGCGGACAATCCGCTGTCGGTCACCTACCTGACCATCGTTGGCGCCGTCATCTTTCAGGGGACGGACCGCGAAACCAGAACACTGCTTGACCTGGCGGTGGTGGACGCGCGCACAAGCACGCTGCTAATGCGTGCACCGGGCGTTGATGCATCGGCCTCAAAGGAAACCCTGCTGACCCTCGATCAGGCCGTACGGGAAAATCAGGAAAGTGGGTTTGAGGCGGCGCTCGCATCGCTGAACAGTAATCTTGCGCAGGAGCTTGATGCGTTTGAAGAGCGCGTTAAAAACAGGGAAGAGGACGTGGACGTGACGTGGCGCGGGGGTGGGGGCTCGGCTAGCGTCTGGCTCGTCCTCGCTGGGCTTGTCTTCGTTGGCTGTCGTCGAACGTGGTCAAGCTCTCGGACGCGTGCGAAGACACAGCACGCCCAAGCCAGATAGCAACAGCCACAGCGCAGCAGGCACCGGCACGATGCGGACCTGCGTGCCAAACATATCTGGCGGTATCTGCGGCAGGAACGTGATTGCGCTTAAAAACGGGCCGGCGTTGCCCTCTGTGGTGCTCGGTGCCACAACGAACAGTCCGTTCTGCGCAATCACCTCAAGCGTCAGAACGCCTACCCGGTCCGGGCCCGTGAAGCCAAAAAACGAACCGAAGCTGCCGTTGAAATAACGTCCTGCTTCGAAAAAGCCCTGAAGCCACGACGACTGGAACACGAGGTCAAAGACAAAGTCCACCGGCGCAAACGCGGGTCCAAAGTTGATATCGAACCCGCCGCCCAGCGTGATCTCGTCCGGGCCGGAGAAGTCCATATTCAGTTCAAACTGCAGAGTGTCGCCGAGTTCGGCCGTGACGACGCCGTCCGGCCCGACACCACGGCCGCCGCTGAGATAGTCAATCGACAGGCTGGCGGCGTAGCTGCCATGGCTCAAGGTGGCCAGGAGGAGGGTGGTGATCAAATTGAGCTTTCGCATGGTTTGAGTATCTATTCTCTGTTTGTGGAGCGCGAACATATGAAATTAGCTTCGCCCGCCTTTCTAGCGCGGCATGCGCAGCCCGTTGGTCCGTTCCTGAAGGCTCATTTATTCAAGTGGTTTTCCAGAAAATCGTCAAGCACCGGCAGTTGACCCGATATCAACTTCTGTCTTGCCTCAAGCGGGGCAAACCACGCCGCGCGATCCAACTCCGCAAACGCCTTTCGCTGGCCGGATTTAGGCGGCCACATCATTTCAAACGTGTTGCTGACGATCAGGAAAATCTCGATTTCCCGCTCACGCCGGCGATACGCAATGACGCCCGCGCTTTTCTTCATGCTGGGCCGCTGTTTAGTGCAGCGTCTGGGAGTATGAAGCGGGCGCGCGCGTCCGCGGAACTCAGTTCTTTGTCACTGTACCAGCGTCGCAGAAGGTGCTTGTCCAATAGGTCTGGATTGGCCGCCAGAAATTCTTCAATGTCTTGAGAGGGTGTTTTTGCCGCGCGCTCCGCCACCAGACTCATGAACGCAAATGTGATGGTGGTGTTGAACTTCTCCGGCGCGCCCGCACCCGCTGCCATCGCCCGGATGGTTCGCGCATAGCGCGCGCAGGCGTCAACAAAATCGTGCTGCCTGAGCATCGCGAATGCGACGCGGACGTGCTCTTCGTGATGAAAATCCTGCGGCGCGATTTCCAGAGCTTCGAAGCGTTGAAGTAAAGAACGTGGCGTCGCCATTGCGTGCTCCCGGCCGGCTGTGTGTTCCGCCTCGGTGAGAATGATCCGGGCAGGCTATGCTTAGCGTAGTCAAATTGGAGATACATGGATGCCGGTGCCACTCGTCTCGCAACGCTTGCCTATTTCCGGCGGCGGACCCTGTGATCTCGCTTACGCGAGTAATGTTCCGCTCGAAACGCCGCAACCGCAAATACGACGCGCAATCGTCTCTATACACGGCAGCGGATCCCCGGCGTTCAAGTACTTCGCGCGCGCCATGACGGCAGTTCGCGGCGTCGATCCATCCGGGATGCGCAACGGTGAGGCCGGACCCGGTTCGTTCAGAGACAACGGTGAGGTGTTGGTGGTCGCGCCCCAGTTCATCACTGAAGGTGACTACGCCGGGCCGGGCGCCCTTCCGAATAATGTGCTGCGCTGGTCGGCGCGTTTTTGGGGGGAGAACGCACTTAACGGCGGTAAGCCAAGTTCGTTCCACGTGCTCGACGAAATCATTCGTCACTTGTGTGATCGATCACGCTTCGCTCAGATTGAGCGAATCGTACTCGTGGGGCACTCGGGCGGAGGTCAAATTTTGAATCGCTACGCCGCCGCCGGACGTGGCGAGGACCTGTACGCGATTCCCGCGGGTATCCGCGTTCGCTATATCCCGATGAACGCGGGCAGCTACCAGTATTTTTCGCCGCAGCGACCGGTGAACACGTCCGAGCGGACCTTCGCCCCTCCCCCGTTAGGCGTCTGCATCGGTTACGACAATTGGGGCTACGGGTTGTCCGGTCCGCTGTTGGACTATCACGCAACGCATAGTCTCGGTGTAAATGAATTGCAGGCGCAATACCGCCAACGTGACGTGGTTTATCTGATCGGTGACGAAGACAACGACCCTGGGCACGCAAGTTTACCCAGCGGATGCGCAGGGAATTTACAAGGCGCTCACCGCCTTGCGAGGTCCCGGGCTTACTTCAACCACCTGGTACAGCATTTCGGTCGGGATCTGATGCGCCGCCAGCAAAACGTGGTCATTCCTGGTGCCGACCACAGCGGCGGCAAAATGCTGCGATCACCGATTACCCGTCGCTTTCTTCTGGAGCCCTTCGGAGATCGGGCCAAACTGGTACGACGCGGGGGCGTTGGCACGGGCGGCAAGGTCACACGCATCGCCGCATTGCGGCACTGGGATCATCCCTCCAACGGCAGTGACAATCAGGCCGTCACCGCTGTGCGCACTGGAAACGGCCGCTTGAAGCTGATCAGCTGGCGTGCCTTTGACGACGGTACGTTCATACGGTCGGGCGAGAGCGCGACAACACCGCACGCGGCGCTGTCCATTGGGCTGACCCGCGTTGTTCGGGATGAGTACATACCGCCATCAATTGACGCTGTGGACCGCCAGGCTTACGTCACGGCCTACACCACGGGTTCGGATCTTCGTGTAGCCGCGTGGGATGCGGATGCGCAGGGCGGCTTTCAAGCGCCCGTGATGGGTCCGCTTGCATCCATGGGCGCGGCAAATCTGGCTCGACTGACCCGGCTGAGCGGTGCAAGATTTGTGACGGTTCAGCGCAATCGCCGTACGCGACTCACGATCAAGCTGTGGAGAGTGGATGACACGGGCAAACCTCAGCTTCTCACTTCTCTGGCGATCCCGGGTTCCGGTGCTGAACGTGTCCAACTTGTCCGCCGCGGCAGCACGCGGGTTGTCGTCGTCGCACAGGTTTCTGGGGGGTTGCGTGTGATCCATGTGTCCGCATCGCAAGCGCAGGTTGCACCGGCCACGCTGACAATTGACTACGACAAGATCTACGGCGCTTTCAACGGCGACCAACTCTGTGCGGTGATGGCCACAAACACTCGGATGGTGGTCGGGTTACGGGACGCGACGACGCAGAAGCTTAGGATGGTCACCATTGTCGTTACCAGCACCGGTTCACGCATCGCCTACGACAACCAGACGGACACCGGGAAGATCGGCCTTGGTCTATCCGCCATGCGGCTTGGTCGATACGGTGTGTGCTTCGCCGTCAGAACCCGTGCGGGGAAAGCAAAACTGCTGTTCTACCGCCTGTCACCGGAAGGCGTGAGTCGGCGCGTTGCGGATACTGGCTCGAGCTTCGGCAACATCAAGCGTCACCACGCGCTTGCCGACGCCGGCCTGCCCGTGGGCGATGACATTGTGTTTGCGTATGCCAATGACGCTGGAAATCTCTGTGTGCAGGGCGTGCGTTACACGTCCTGAGCATCGCGTGCACGAGAGAAGCGCCACGCTGCGATCAGATAGGCAATGGCAATAACGGTACCGGAAAGGGCGACGGTGAGCTGAAGGGTGCGTCCGAAACCGAAATCTGCCCGCTCGAACCATGTGGGGTCACCCAGGACTTTGAGGATATGGCGCGCGATGGCGAGGCCGTGGATCAGGAGAATCAGCCAGGCCATCGGTACCGCAAGCGTAAACGCCAAGGGACTTTCGCGAAGCCGCAGTACGAGCAGGACGGTGGCCAGGACGATCGCAGCCGACCCATACGCGAAGGTCTGCGTGTAATCCGAGAGCACGACAGGGCTTACCGCCACGTCGGTCAGACCGCCACTCAAAAGACAGGCATGCACCCCGAGCGTGCAAAGCGTAAACGCCAGTAGCGTATTCGACAGCGCGCCGTTGAGTGTCGCGCTGCGACGCAGGACATAGGCGGTGTACAGCACCGTTCCCAGCACGGCGACGGCGACGACGAGCCCGTTCAAAAGTGCAATCTCGTCGGGGAAGCGCGTAAAGCGGTGCGCGCTCATCGCGGCCAGTGCATTGAAGGTCACCGCCAGAAGGCCCGTATGCGCCAGCGTGTTGGGGTCGCTGGCGGCCGCCATGGGTGAGTCCGGCGTTTGTGCTGCGGGTGGTTCTGGCGGCGTCACGTTGACGGTTCGGGCATCCGGAACACGCTCAAACAGGTATCCATCCTGCGCGCGCATGTAGAGCACCGGCGTGGCCCATTCCACTGTTCCGGTTCGCCCGGCCAGCACCGCCTTGCGGCCTTGCGTGGTCGCGTCGTCGACCGGGTGGCCATCGGCGATTCGCCCGTAGAAGGCTCGCGCAAAATCGATCGCGGCGTCGTCGGAAATCGGGAACTGCATCGCGAGCACGGCGGGCACGCCGACCATGACCAGGCGATTGGCCACGCCGGAGAAGGGATTCGTTGACCCCGTTTTGCCTGTGTCGCACGCGTTCAGAACAATCAGTCTCAACTGGGACGCGTCGCGGAGCCAGGCTCCCAGCGTAGCGGCGTCGAGCAGGTCGGCGCTGCCCTGTTCATCTTCGAGCACCAACGCCCCGGAGCCCGTCGCCGCGTCGAAGGCACCGTGGCCCATGTAATGGAGCACGTGGTAGTCGGTGTCGGCGAGCGCGTCGAGCAAGCGCGCTTTGGTCGGTTTGTCGAGGAAGTGAACGTCCACGCTGGTGTGGGTCGCCCAGCTTTGTTCGATCAAGGCCCGCTCCCGCGCCAGATCGAGCGTGGCGTGTCCGCAAGGACTCGACATGACGACCAGAATCCGCAGGGCGCCCTTCAGTCTGCAGGCGCTCAGTGGTCGGGGCACATCAATAAAGCGCACGATGGGTGTTTGTCGGGACAGCGCCAGATAGTCGCGCGTGCTGCTGTCGTACGCGAATTCCCAGGGCAGCTGCGACAGCGCGCGCACGTCGGGGTCGTCGAGATCAAAGTGGAGTTTGATGCGCAGACCGGATGTCGTCTCGCCCTGTAGCGTTCCGACGCTGCGGTCGTACATCTTCCGTACGCCACCGGATAGCAGCGCATCGTGCAATTGTGCGCCCACCTCGCGGGCGCTGGGTGTGGCGCCGGCGTCAAATACCGCTTTGCGCGTGGACGCGCCGCGCATGTTCAGTCCACAGCGCTCAAGCGTGTGCTGAATATCCGCCAGATCAAGTGGCATGGTCGTGCGGTCGCTACCCGCCGGCGATTCGACGCGCACGTCATAGCCCGCGGCACTTTTGCCAACGATCCGAATACTGAAATCGTGATAGCGCACGCCGAGAGAGTGCCACAGCGCGGTCGAGGTTGCCCTCAAAGTGTCGCGAGCACGTCGCGGGCAAGCCGTCGGCTGTAGCGATGGATTTTCCAGTGGCCCGGACTCCAGCCCTGCAGGAAACGAAAGAAGTCTGTCCACGCCATTGCGTAAAGCGGGCGCCATTCGGCTTCGAGTTCACCGGCATCGATGGCGCTTTCGCGAGTCTCAAGAGCGGTCCTGATTGCGTCAAAGTACGCATCGAGCAGCTGTGATTCCTGCTGCTCGCAGTCATCCTCGGAAAGACAGCTGCTGATCAGATACGCGAGGTCTTTCATGCCGCAGCCGCCCCCGACGTACTGGAAATCGACCGCAGCCGCGCGACCACTGTCGGAGAAACAGAAATTGGCGACCTTCGCGTCGCCATGAACCAACGTCTGAAAACGCGCGTTCGACAGGCGCTGGTCGATCAGCGGTGCGGCGGCTTTGAGCTCCGGGTCCGCGAGTTGCGACCACTCATCCGGCCGTGTGGCCAGATGCCAGTACGTCCCGGTCGGCCAGAGACCGTCTGGCGGCACGCCCATGAAGGTCGCGTGAAAAGTCGCCAGCCAGCGGATGCAGGCCAACAGCTCTTTCGCATTCGGCTGCGAACGCCGCTGGTCAAATCCCGCCGCGTCGAGATCTTCAAGGATCAGGATAATGCCGTCGTCACGCTGTGCCGCGGCGATGCACCGCGGGACACGGCAGCCGTCTGTGCAGCGCGGGGCAAAACGCGCGTACCACTCGGTCTCCACCTCATAGGACCGCGCCTTGCGCTGATGGGATCGGTCCGTGCTCCAGCCGCGCGGGTGGGAGGCCGAATCCGGCCAGCGCACCCGCTTGACGATGACACGCGGTAACGTACTCGACCGGGCCAGCTCACAACGCATGAGCTGTCCGTAGCCGCTCCACAGTGACTGCAGGTGGTCAACGTGCGTGATCTCACGTGCGCCCGTCGCCTCGCAAATCCAGATTGCGTCGTCCTGATTCATGGATTGCGATCATAGGTTAGGTGCCGAAGCGATCAAATCGATACGTATTCGCAGTGCGATTGGGGCACAGTAGCGCGACGTAGTCGTACGCAGGCCCCGGTTTGTCCAAGCCTCTTAACACCTCGCCGTTCGGTCGTTTTCTACGCGTCGGATCCCTCGCCACGCGGGTGACGTCGTCACTGGCGCTGCAGAACATTCTGAATCTGGCGCGGTCGGGCCCCATGGCCAACTTGCGACGCAGTGAGAACTTTGTTCTCAACGCCATGCGTGTGACCGAGGCGCTCGGGGAAATGAAAGGCGCGGCGATGAAAGTCGGTCAGATCCTGTCCGTACATGAAGGGATGCTGCCGCCCGAGGTCTGCGCCGTTCTGCAAACGCTGCAACAGGACGCGCCGTCGGTGCCGTTCGCGACCATGCGAGCTGTGCTTGAGCAGGGCATCCCCAACGGCATGGCCGCGTTCTCAGAGTTCTCTGAAACGCCGCTGGCGGCCGCGTCGATTGGTCAGGTCTACCGGGGGCGCTTGCAGGATGGTCGCGACGTGGCGGTCAAGGTCCAGTATCCCGACATCGACCGGGTGGTCGCGGCCGATCTGAAAAATCTCGAGAAGCTCTCTCGTGCCATGGTCGCGATGTTTGTCGACATTGATTTCGATCCGTTCTGGGAAGAGTTGGCGTCGCGGCTGCTCGAGGAACTTGATTACGTACAGGAAGCGAAGAACGCGACGCGGATGTCCGAGCTGTATTCGGATGATCCGAAAATACTGGTGCCTTCAGTGATCCCTGAGTTCAGTGGTAAACGCGTTTTGACAATGGAGTACGTGGGCGGCATCAATCCCAACGAAGCGTGCACCGACGATTACGACATGTCGCTTCGAAATGAGTGGGGCGTGCGCCAGATGGCCTTTGTCATGCGCGGACTATACGAGCACCGCTTTTTGCACGCCGACCCGAACTTCGGCAATTTCGCATTTCGTGAAGATGGCTCGATGGTGGTCTACGACCACGGCTGCGTCACGGCGGTGCCCGACCACACGGCCGACGGCTGCGCGGGTGTTCTGGCGGCGCTTCTGGATCAGGATATGGGCGCGTTGCCGGATACCCTTCATGCGTTGGGTGTTTACGATCGCAAAAGCGGCGAGCGAGTTCCCATGCGTGTCGTTGAGCCGATTGGCAAGGAGCTGATGTTCATGGTTCGGCCCGAACCCTATCGATTCTCCAGTACCTCGGACCTGTATGAGACGCTGTTCAGGGATAACGGCCGATACCTGACCGAACTCAGTAAACTTGAATTGCCGCCGGAGCTGACGTTCGTCAACCGCACGCTTTCCGGTTTGTTTGGCAACCTGTGCCGTTTAAAGGCCGAAGCGCGCTGGGACCAGGTGCTAGAGCCATTCGTCGACCGTTCGCGGTAAGCTCGCGGCATGAGCACGCTGTACATTACGGGCGCCGGCGTGAGCGCCGAGAGCGGAATTCCGACGTTTCGCGGTGAGGATGGCTACTGGACGGTCGGAAGCCACAACTACACGCCGCAGGAAATGGCCACGCGGGCGATGTACGAGAACCGGCCGGGCGATTTTCTGTCCTGGTATTACCATCGCTTCGCAACGTATCGAGATCACGGCCCGAACGCCGTGCACGCGTGGTTGGCGGACAAGAATCTGATCACACAGAATATCGACGGGCTCGACGGTAAGGCCGGCAACACGGATTACATCAGTATTCACGGCCGGATTGACCAAATGACGGTTTACCACGATCAGGATCGCGCGTCCGAGATCACACCGGTGGCAACACCGTGGGAGGACGTGGACGAGCAGGATGTGGAGCGGTCATTACTGCGCCTGTTTGGTATCGACGGCACGCCTTGTCTCGATGTGTCCTACAAGCCTTACGTTCTGTTGTTCGACGAGTACTACACGTCGCTTTATCGAATCGAAGAGGCCCAGCGTCGGATGATGAAGGCCGATCGAATCGTCTTTATGGGCACCTCGTTCAGCGTGAACATCACCCAAATGGCGCTGAGCGCGGCAGCGTCAAGAGGATTGCCGGTGGAGATTGTGGACCCCGACCCTGTGGATGTCGGGTATGGGCGAGCGGTGTATCACCGCATGCGGGCGTCTGACTACATTCAGCGCGTCGACGCTTAGGGAGAGTGGATTTGTCGAAGCTCGCCGGTAAGCACGTTACGCTCGTTCCGCTCAGCGCGGATCACCACGACGCGCTGGCAGAAGCCTGCGCGGACGGCGAGCTTTTCAAGCTCTGGTACACCAGCGTGCCGTCGCCTGCGGACATGCGCTCCGCGATTGCAGAGCGCCTCGAGTGGCAGGCGGCCGGCTCGATGCAGCCGTTCACAGTGATGGATGCGAACGGCGTGCCCGTGGGGATGACCACCTTCTGCAATATCGAGCCGGACGTGCCGCGTCTTGAAATTGGTTACACGTGGTATGCGCGTCGCGTTCAGCGCACGCCACTCAACACAGAGTGCAAGCTGTTACTGCTCACGCACGCGTTTGAAGAGCGTCATTGCCTTGCGGTTGAATTTCGAACCTCGTTTTTCAATCATGCCAGCCGACGCGCCATCGAGCGGCTGGGGGCGAAGCTCGACGGTGTACTGCGCTGTCACCGTCGCCATGATGACGGCTCGCTGCGCGACACCTGTGTGTACTCCATTACCCACGCCGAGTGGCCAACCGTTCGCCAGCATCTTTCGGCGCTGCTGCGATCCCGGAAAGCAGCGAACGAGCCGGACGAAAGATGAAACAGGACAAAGACGCAGTGCCAGATCAGAAGATGCCGGGCAAGGGCGAGTTAATTCGAGACGCGGTCGTGTTTCAGTTCAAACTGCTGGTCGATGGCGTTCGAGATTTCGTATTGATCCCGGTGTCCTTTGCCGCGGCGATCCTCAGTTTTTTAAAGCCCGGTTCTGCCGCCGGTCGGGAGTTTTATGATGTGGTGGCCTTCGGCAAGACCACCGAGAAAAAAATCAACCTGTTCGCGGCGGCGGATAAAGTTGAGGCGAACGCGCGGGCCGACGATCTGCCCGATCTGGATTCACTGATATCGGACGTCGAGGCGTTCGCCCGGCGTGAGTACGCCGGTGAGCGGTTTGCACCTGCACGGCAGCGCCTCGACGAATTGCGTGCAAAGCTGCAGGGCATGGACGACAGGACGGGACAAGCTGACGCTAACGGCGACGAGCCGAGGGCCGGGTAAGCCAGCCCAACACGATCATGCCAAAAGCACCGGCCAGCGTCTGGCCAAGCAATCCGAGCGGCGTACGCACAGAGGCAATCACTGTTATGTGTGTGACCACGTGCAGAGCGGCGTGAAGCACGTAAACACTTGTGGCGCCGCCGAATGCAAACCAGAAAAGACGAGCCGCCGGTAACCGCCTCGCGCAGAAGAGGATGACGGGCCATGCAAGCGCAAAGGCAAGGAGTATCAAAACAAAGTACGAGCTGAGCATGCCCCAGAGGTCATGCAGAGTGGTCTCCAAACGAATTCGAGCGGAGATGTCCGCGCCCATACCGGCCAATCGGGCGAGATTGTCCTGGGTGAGCAGCGCACTGGAGATGACAAAGGCGACCAGCGCGGCGCTTGCCAGCGCAAGTGTGTTCTTCAATGCAGTACGAAGTCGTGAGGCGATCGGGGTGGCCATGAGCACTAGGATACTCAAGCTGGCGGCTGCGTGGCTCGCCGTGTGTGCGCCAAGCATGGAAGCGCTCGCGGAAACGTGCCACGACGTCTCGGTTTTCGCGGAAGGTCTGGTGCAGCCGTGGAGCGCAGCATGGCTACCCGACGGCGCGCTGTTGGTAACAGAGCGACCCGGTCGACTGCGTACGGTTTCGACGGAGGGCGGGCTATCTGAGGCGATTGAGGGCTTGCCGACGCCGTTTGTACAAAGCCAGGCGGGCTTCTTTGATGTGCGACTGCACCCGGATTTTCTGGAAAACCGGTTGATCTACGTCAGCTATGCCACCGGCCGGCCGGATGACAATACTCTGGCCGTTGGGCGTGGCCGGCTCGATGGTCTGTCCGTTACCGGGTTCGAGGAGGTGTTTCGGGTTCACCCGTCGCGCCAAACGCCGGTGCATTACGGCGGGAAACTGGCTTGGCTTCCTGACGGTACCCTGCTGCTTACCAGCGGCGACGCGTTTGATCAGCGCGAACAAGCTCAGGACCGTGGCAGTCAACTCGGTAAAGTTCTGCGTATGGCGGACGATGGCTCAGTGCCGACCGACAATCCGTTCGCCGGACGGGAGGGTGTTGATCCCTACATCTTCACACTCGGCCACCGCAATCCGCAGGGCCTCGCCGTCGATGTCGACGGCGCGGTGTATCTGCACGAGCACGGTCCGCGCGGAGGCGATGAGATTAATCAGCTGGTCGCAGGGCGCAATTACGGGTGGCCGATCGTGAGTTTTGGCGTGGATTATTCCGGTGCCTACGTCACCCCGTTCAAGACGGCGCCCGGGTACGAGGCGCCTCTGCACCACTGGACACCGTCAATCGCGCCGAGCGGCATGGCGATATACCGCGGCAACGGGTTCGCCGCGTGGTCGGGCGATTTATTGATCGGCGCGCTCGTGGACCGGGATCTGAAAAGAGTGAGTCCCGCGGCGCCCCAAAAGGTGCAATCGATTGCGGCCGATCAGCGCAAGAGGATTCGAGACGTCCTCGTCGCGCACGATGGTGAAGTGGTCGTGCTGACCGCGGAGGATCAGGGCCAGATACTGCGAATCTCGCCTTGCAAATAACAGGTGGCTAGTGAGTCAGTTGTTCCTTCGCAGCGTCGCCAGCGGACTTAAGAAGTCGTAATGCCGACCCGTTCTCAAGCAGCGCTTGCTCGATCACCGAACTGAGGCGACTCAGGCCGTGTTGCCGAGCGTTTTCGAGACTCGACTTTGCCGAGTTCGACAGTTTGATCAGTAGCTCGATCATGACTCTCTCCTCGTCGCTAAGCGCAATATCGGCTCGCGCCAGTGCGTCTCCGATCTCGGAAATGGTTGCCAGGCTGTCGGTCGTTTCCCGTACGCCGTGGGTCACCACGGGCTGTATGGCATTCATCGTTCGCAACGCGCTGTCCAGCTCCGAGGTAATCTGACTCAGCCGAACTTCTGTATCGACCGGCATAGATGACACACACAGTCTTTTCACCGCGCGGTCGGAACTGCACACCGGCGATACGGAGGTGCGCCACCACATCTTGCCCTTTGGCAGCGTAAGTAGTTCGTCATAGGAAATCGCGGTGCCGGTCTGACTAGCCGCTCGATAGCGGGACAAGATGCCCGCCGCTTCATCGGGCGGCACGAGTTCGGATGGGCTTCGCCCGATGGTGGTTTCCGGGTCCAGTCCCGACGCGCGGGTGTGGGCATTGTTGATGGCGGCCAGTCGAAACGACCCGTCGTCCAGTACGTCAGACACGCTCATCGGGACGAGTATTTGGCCGAGGAACTCCATGAGTTCCGAAGAGCTTTGGGTGAGCATGCACGAAAATCCTTTTTTCACTTGTAGGTAGATCGCGTGCAAATCTTCAAAGATTCGCAATAGAGACTACTGTCAAGCGGCCGTCTGAGCAAGATGCGGCGCAACATACGCGGCGCACGGCGGCTGACAGGCGCTACATCACACCGAAGGCGAGCATCGCGTCCGCCACTTTCTTGAACCCGGCGATGTTTGCACCTTTGACGTAGTTAACGTGGTCGCCGTCATCGTGACGACCGTACTCCACGCATTTATCGTGAATGTCCGCCATGAGTTGGGTCAGCATGTCGTGCAGGCGCTCGCTCTGCCAACTGATTCGCTCGGCGTTTTGACTCATCTCCAGCCCGGACACGGCGACGCCTCCGGCGTTTGCGGCCTTGCCGGGGCCGTACATGATTTTCGCGTTCTGAAATACGCTGACACCTTCCAGTGTCGTCGGCATATTCGCGCCTTCGGCGACGGCGAGGACGCCGTTATCGACGAGTGCGCGTGCGTCATCTTCTTCCAATTCGTTCTGCGTGGCGCACGGCAGTGCGCAGTGCGCTTCAATACCCCAAGGTCGCTTGCCCTCATGGAATGAGGCGTTGTCGAACTTGTCGGCGTACTCGCTGATCCGTCCACGGCGCGCCAGTTTGAGGTCCCTGATCCACGCCAGCTTTTCCTCATCGATGCCGTCCGGGTCGTGGATAAACCCACCGGAGTCCGATAGCGTCAGAACGGTTCCGCCGAGCTGGCGGAATTTCTCGGCGGCGTGCAACGCGACGTTGCCGGACCCCGAAATCAACGCGGTCTTGCCTTCAATGCTCTCGTCTTTGTGCTTGAGCATATTGTTCAGGAAATACACGGCACCGTAACCCGTGGCTTCGGGCCGCATCTTGGAGCCACCGAACTCCATTCCCTTGCCGGTGAGGACGCCCTCCCAACGGTTGGTCAGGCGCTTGTATTGGCCAAACATGTAACCAATCTCGCGCGCACCGACACCGATATCGCCCGCCGGTACGTCCGTATCGGGTCCGATATGGCGATACAACTCGGACATGAAGCTCTGGCAAAACCGCATCACTTCACTGTTCGATTTGCCCCGCGGGTTGAAGTTGGCGCCGCCTTTTCCGCCCCCCATGGGCAGTCCTGTGAGTGAGTTTTTGAATGTCTGTTCAAACGCGAGGAACTTCAGAACGCTTTCATTGACCGTCGGGTGGAACCGGATACCGCCTTTATAAGGGCCAATCGCATTGTTGTTCTGCACGCGCCATCCGCGCTGAACCCGCACATTGTGGTTGTCGTCTTCCCAGCACACACGGAACGACACCACGCGATCGGGTTCGGCGATTCGGCGCAAAATTTGCGCCTCGTGGTACTCCTCCTTGTCGGCGATGAAGTCGAATATATCCTGCGCGACTTCGTGCACGGCCTGAATGAACTCGATTTGCCCGGGGTTACGTTTCTCGACCCCTTGCATGAACTCTTCGAGATTGACGTGTTGATTTTTCATGGCGCGGGTTCCCTGACTATCATCTGCTGTGGCGAGGATAACCCAGTGGTGCGTCGGTCTGCGCGTCCGAAATTAATCCCCGCAGAGTGACGGGCTCGACGTCGGCCCCGGCGTGGTAAAGAAGGTACGACGCAGCACCCCGAGGTCGACCGCATTCACCACGCCGTCGCTGTTGAAATCCGCGATCGGATCGTTCGAGAAAAATCGCTGACGAAACAGCCCGAGGTCCAGCGCATTTGTCACGCAGTCATTATTGAGGTCGGTGTCGCACGCGTTGCCGATGCCATCAACATCTGCGTCAATCTGATCGGCGTTGGCAATGTTCAGGCAGTTGTCCGTTGCCGAGCCAATGCCATCGAGGTCGAGATCCGTTTGATCAACCGTGCAGTCGAATGGTGCAACACTTGGGATATCTGCCACCAAAGAGCCTTCGGATACGGCGTCAAATCCACCTTCATAGACGGCGAGCCAATCGGTCAGTGGGATTCCCGCGGCCTCGACACTCAAAAATGCGCTATCGGCCGCGAGCATGCCGTGGGTGTTTGACGGTCGTGCCGACAGAAAATACCGAATGCTATCGGCACCCTGAGCAGCGCAGTACGCGTCACGCACCGCATTGGTCCACACAACGGGATCGGTGAAGTTGGTTGTGTTGGCCTGCGTGGCGTCCACTTGATTTGAGATCCACAGCAGCTTTTGCTCGTCGAGTCGGGCGGCGGTCCGCTCGGCCAGAACGGGGCCAACGGCGCAGTCAGGGGTCTGGCAATAGCTCGGCTGAACCTGACGGGCATCCCAGAGTCCCTGGACCAGTGCGCCGATCAAAAGAATGCCGGTCCCTTGCCCGTTATCGAGTGCCAGGGCCGCCCCGGCCAGCGCGTTCGTGTTTTGCCATCGAAGGTCGTCCAGAAGGTGATGGTAGTTATAAATCACCCCAAAACCGCCCGCCGAGTTGCCGCTGAACAGGACGCGCTGATCATCGGGGCGATACCCGGAGGTAAAGGTATCTCGCTGTGCGCCCCACAACATGTTGCGGACAACTGCCAGCGCCGCGCGGACGTTGCGTCCGCCCCAGCGTTCCACTGTCAGGTTTTCGTTGTACACCTGCGTCGCCCCGCCACCGATAAACACATCTTGTGTGCAATAGGGCAGATAAACGCGCGTGTAATCAGCGAACGGATGGGACGCGCTTTCACCCAGAATGCCGCGGTCGGGAAATGTGTCGTCCTGTGACGTGAACAGCCCCGGATTGTTTGCAGCGACCGATGCGCATTGGTTCTCGAGCGAACATACGCCACCACCCTGGAGATAAATCAACACGTTTCGTGGGTCCGCCTCGGCGGCGGTCTTCACCCAAAAGCGATAGGGGCTCCCGTCTGCACAGCGGGCGATGGACAGATCGTCGATGACGATGGCGGTTGCCACGTCCGGTTGCGGCAAGTTGGTTGGGCGGCAGTCAAGGGCAAAAGGCGCAGTCGAACCCTGCGTGGCGCTGGTCATGCACTGCGCCTGGTCTGCGGCGAGTGCGACGTGCGCCTCTGGTTCGAGACCGATTTTCTGCCTCAACAGGTCGTCTGGGCAGGCTGTCGCAATGGCGGCCGAAGCACTGGAAGAAGCTTGCTCGATTTCTGCTTCAACCGAGGGGATCTGACAGGCGTCAGGCGTCGCAAGGCACTGTCCGTAAAGACCGAGGTGCGTTTGCAGCAGCCGGCCGGATTCTTCGAAAGCGGCCAACAGACACGTTTCGGTCGCCGTGTCATTATCCGCCAGCAGGACGGCATTCGGTCCGCCGAGGCTGCGCGCGGTGATTGTGTCAATCTCGCCCGAGCATTGAGCCTGCAATTGCGCGGTAAAGGTCTCTGTTGTCTTGAGCTGGCCAAGGCCAGCCGAACGGATGTCGGCTGTGGTGCATGACGACGCCACAGATGTGCTCAATGCGGCCAGCGCGCCGCTCACGACAGGATCGTCCGGACTGCACGCTGCGCCGGTCTGGGCGAAGCATGCAGCCTGAGCTTGTGCGAGCGATGTGGTGCAAACGCCGAGTGCCTGACGAGCCGCAGACTCACAGTGGTCGCTGGTTGCAGCGGCTGTGGGCGACAGCCACGCGAACGCGATCAGGATGATGG
>JBCCMA010000016.1:0-33829 GCA_039026595.1 Pseudomonadota bacterium | reverse complement strand
TCGCCGACCACCCGAAGCGATTCCTCGGTCTTGGGACCGTTCCAATGCAAGCGCCAAAGCTGGCCATCGCCGAGATGGAGCGATGCGTTCGCGAACTCGGCCTCGACGGGATACAGATCGGTTCCCACATCAACGGTATGAATCTGGATGACGAGCGGCTGTTCGACATCTTTGCAGCGGCTGCGGAGTTGGGTGCCGCCGTGTTCGTGCATCCGTGGGAAATGCTTGGCCGCGGCCGCATGGACCGCTACTGGATGCCCTGGCTCGTGGGCATGCCGGCCGAAACCGCACTGTCCATTTGCTCAATGATCTTTGGCGGGGTGTTCGAGCGCTTGCCGGACCTGCGCATCGCCTTCGCCCACGGTGGCGGCGCGTTCCCCGCAACGATCGGGCGCATCGAACACGGGTTCAATGTCCGGCCCGACCTCGTGGCCGTCAACAATCAGATTAATCCGCGGGACTACCTCGGGCGGTTTGTCGTCGACTCGCTTGTACACGACCCGCACGTCCTCAGATACATGATGCAACTCATGGGCCCGGACAGCATTGCGCTGGGGAGCGACTATCCGTTCCCGCTGGGCGAGCATGTACCGGGCTCACTGATCGAGGCCACCGAAATGACGACCGAAGATCGCGCCAAACTGTTGCACGGCACTGCCATGCGCTGGCTGGACCGGCGCGTGGAGGAATTTGTATGACCCACACGCCGACGATCGGCGCACCTCTGCAGGGCGAATGGCGGTTTTTTCGTCCACCGGGACACCACCCGAACGCGTTTGATTTCGTGCAGACCGTGGACGGTCGGATGCATAACGCCTCGCGGCTGCGAACGGTCGCCGGCGGCATTCCATCACCGCGTTTTCACTGCTGGGGCGAACCCGTTCTCGCACCGATTGACGGTGTTGTGCTGCATTGCGCGGGCGACTGGCCCGATCACCGTCACAACTCTTTGCTGAGCATGGTGACGCGCTGGTTCGACGCGACCTACCGTTTCCGACCCGACATGGACCGCGGTTTTCCGGACATCCGGCCCAACGCGGGCAACTACGTAATGATTCAGTCCGATCAGGGCTACATTGTTTTCCTGGCACACCTTCAGTGCGGATCACTGTGCGTCGCGAAGGGCGATACGGTCACTGCCGGGCAAACCCTTGGTCGAGTCGGTAATTCAGGCAACTCAACGGCGCCCCATTTGCACCTGAACCTGTTTGATCAGATGGACGATCCGTTGGGAGCTCAGGTGCTGCCGTTCGTGTTCACCGAATTCGAGATCCACGACAAGTCGGACGGCTGGCAGTGGCGGGAACGCTCGCTGCCCGCGGAGAAAACCACTCTCCGCTTTCAGACGCGGCCGGGCTGAGCCGGCCAGAGGCGCGTGCAAATCGGTGTCGGCTACAGCGCGCCGACCATGACCGCCAGCTGATTTCCCTGCGACCGGTCGTTCCGCGCGAGCGTCGCGATGCGCTGGGCCCCCAGCGCTTCGCAATGCGTTGAGAGGGTTGCAGTCGGGGCAGCCGCGTCCTTGTTTCGCAGCACGTCGCCATCAATCAGTGTCGCGCCAGCCAGCATGCCGTCCACGTAAATCCGAAGACTGTCGCCAGGCCGGGCGACCACCGCCACGTGTTGCTTCGATCCGGTTGCCACCGGTCGGTTGCTCCGCACCGTGTGGCCCTCGGGTCGCTGGTCGGTTCGGACTTCCGCGACAAACCGACTGCCCTCGCGCGCGAGAACGATGTGGTCGCTGACGGAGATCACAACGCGCGCAGGTTCATCCGCACCGGTCGTGTCGAGGGTCACCCAGCCCTCGAGCGCCTTGACCACGCCGTCGCCGCAGACGTTCGCGTTGTCGTTCCATGTTGACGACGTGATCTCGGCTTCGGACGCACCCGCGTCAGGCAACAACGATTGCGCTTCTGCCCGGTGATCCATCGCGAGGAATCCCCCAAAGACCATGCCCGATGCCATAAATGCGACGACTTTTGTGTGGTTGTGTACTGCCATGTTGTCCTTCGACCTCCCTTGATCGTGACGGTCAGTCGCTGCCCCGACCGCACATCTATTGCACCAGACCCGCGTGTTGGTTTCGCCGCGCCGACCCACAGCGCGAAAACGAGCATGTGTGCGGTTCGGCACATAATCCGCTGTAAAGCGAATCAGGCTGGTTGGTCTTAATGCGACAGAACATGGGTAAACCCCTCATTTGGATACACAACGCGTGTCCTGCGTCCCTATACTCTTGAGATGGACAACAAAAAGAAGATCATCGGCGGGCTGCTTGCTGCACTCACAACAATGTGGAATCCGGCGACCAATGCCCAGACCGCCATCGCGTTCGCCACAGCGGAAACGGTCTCATGCCAGATCGAGAACGAGACCACCGACGGTGGAGTGGGCGAGAACGCGGCGCGCAGCGTGATTGAACAGCGAGGGCCGTGCGGCGATTCGATGGCCACATCGAATGCCGCGGCGGCGGCGGACATCGCGGCGGGTTACGCCCTCGCCGCCTCGCGATCGGTCAACGGGCTGCCGGGCGACCGTGCCATCGCGCGCGCCAACTTCAACGATGTCCTGCGGCTTGCAAATGTCGCTCCGGAACAATCGTCGGTTCAGATCCAGATCGTGATCCGCCTGACCGCCGTTGGGGATATCGCCCCCGACGCGCCCGGCAATCTCCAGTTCGGTCGTGTCACCGTGCCCGGAGGAGGCGATTTCGAGCTGCGCCGCTGTGCCATCTCAACCTGCCCCGGCAATCCCATCGCGTCGGAGCTGCTGTCGATGGTTGCTACCGCACCGCGACTTGGCAACGGCGAGTTTGGCGCCATTGGTGTGGCCGCCAATGTGGCGCTGGAGACAGCGGGCATAGATGCGTTTCTTCGAAGCGACATCGAACTGTCTATTCTCGACGCTCCGGGAGCAGAGCTCACGTCGGTTTCGGGCGTCTTCGGGGCGACCACCGCAGAGGACAGCGACGCCGACGGATGGCCCAATAAAGCCGACAGCTGCCGCGAAGATGCGAATCCTCTCCAGCGTGATACCGACCTTGACGGGCCGGGCAACGCCTGCGACCCCGATCTCAACGGTGACGGCGTTGTGAACGTGCTGGACCTCGGCGAACTGCGCGGCGTCTTTTTCAGCGGCGACGCGGATGCGGACTTCAACGGCGACGGCGTCGTCAATCTGATCGACCTCGGCACACTGCGCCGTTTCTTTTTCGGCGTACCCGGACCCGCGTTTGAGCCCTAGCGCGGCTGCCGTATGGCCGCCATGGCGTGGGCGGCCACCCAAATTACGTACGTGACGCCAACCAAACGCTCGTACGCACCCAACCAGGCGTCGGTTACGAGTACGATCGTGGGCACCAGCGCAAGCCAGACGGCGAGGCACGTCGCATTGATCCATGCCATGCGGCGCGACCGGCGCACCCAGCCGAGCTGGCGCGCGCCCATGGCGACCCCCACGAGACACGCGACGATGGACAAAGGGTCATTGGCTCGATGGCCATAGAGCTGCTCGACACTGGCGGCCTCGAAGTACCACGCCACATACATCACACCGGCGCCGGCCAGCGCGGTCAGTACCCCTGAGAGACGCCAGAGCCAACCGGCATCCCAATCCCTCAAGGCCACAGAAACAGCGATTTGCGCGAGGGCGAAGCCGAGCAGGCCCGCCGAATGCCAGCCACCCGAAGTACCGCGGCTCAAGGCGCTGATGGGACTGGTTACAGCGTCGAGATTGTCAGCGCCGAGCGCGATGAGGTGTCCCGCCACAACGGCCAACGTGCCCATTAGCGCTGCCGCACCAAGTACCCGGCAGTGTCGCGGCGCCAATTGAATCATGCTCTTCACCTCCAGAATCACCCCCATGGGCGCACGGCACCGCGCGCATTCGAAAACCACCGCTGGCACAGACAGACAAGCGGAATTCCACAACCGCGACCCGCTTATTATGTGGATTGACCGCAGTTCTGCTAGCGTCTGGAGGTTTCATTTTTTGCAAAAGGCCCGGCATGGACGACAACGCGCAACTGGACACCGACGTACAGGCGCTTCGCGTGCGCGTCGGCGATCCAGCGTTCGAGCGCGGGCGATCCTTGCTGACCGCTGGTGGTCTGACGCGGATCGAGATAGCTGACCGCACCGCGCGGGCCGTGACCACCGGCACGCCGTCCTACGCGGTCGAGATAAAACGCACCGCCCGGGGCTTCGACGGCGCGTGCGAATGCCCGGAGTCTGAGGGCTTTGATTTCTGCGAGCATTGCATTGGTCTTGCATTACACGTTCTTGAGCGGGACGCGCGCCGGAGTCAGGCTCTGGCCGGCACTCCAGACGAGCGGCTGCGGCTGTACCTCGAAGACCAACGACCGGCTGACCTCATTGACCTCATCCTGAACACCGTCGAACAGGTGCCCGAGCTGCGCGACCGACTCCAACTTCGCAGCGATCTGGCCGCCGGAGCGATTGATCGGCGGGCCCTGAAAAAGCGGGTCACTGCGGCGCTGCCCCTCCGCGAAATCTGGCAAAGCGCGAAGGCGCGCGCCTACTTCTCGCGCGCGGTCACCGGATTGAGCGACCTGCTGGAGGTCGCCGATGTCATCCCACCAGCCGATCTGATGGCCATTGCCGAGTACGCCATCGAGCGCCTCGTGCGGGTTCTGGAACGGATCGATGATTCGAACGGGCACCGCTGGTTCGCGCAGGACCGAATCCGGGATCTGTACGCCATGGCGCTCATGCGCAGCAACCTGACTGCCGACCAGCGCGCAGCCCATTTGCTCAAACAAGTGCTGTCCGATCCCACGGATGCATTTAACGCTGGCGCTGATGACTTTGAAACGGCATTGGGTGACGACGGCGTGGCGGCGTTTTATCGCACCGTCAGACGGCAACGCGCCGAGACCGACGACGCAAGTACACACCGCAGACTGACCAGCCTGCTTGAAGCGCGCGCTCAAAAGCGGGGCGACATTGACGCGCTGATCGCGCTGAAACGAGAAGAGAGCAACACCGCCGTCGATTTTTACCAACTCTGCGAGCTGTATTTGTCCAAACCCGACTTCGATGCCGCGCTGGCCGCACTGGAGCAAGGGGACGACCTCGCGGGCCCCGATCGTCGGAACCTCGGTCTGCGGGTCGACGTGCACGAGGCCCGCCAGGAATGGGACAAGGCCGTCCGCGCCCAGACCGATGCGCTGCTCCGCGCGCCCACACCAGACGCTTATGACCGGCTTGCCGCGTTGGCCGATCGCATTGGTACCCGGCAGCACGCCATGCGCCGCGCCGAATCAGAACTGGCGCGTCAGCTGAGCGCCGGGCACACCAATCGAAACGCAGCCGCCACCGTTCTGGCGCGCGCCGCGTGGTCGCGCAATCAAAGGGACCGAGCCTTTAACGTCGCGGTTGAGCACATCAACGATCCGGATTTTCTGATGCCAATGGTCGACGGTTTACAGGACGAGCAACCGGCCAAGGCCGCGCAGCTCTTTGATTGCGCTGTTGAAGCCACGATCGCCCAGAAAAAAAACGGCGCCTATCGGGATGCCGTGCGTCTGATACGAGAGTACCGCGAGCTGTTCGACGAGCTGGGACCCGGCATGTTCGATGCCTTCCTGACCGATCTGCGGGAGCGCCACCGCGCCAAACGCAACCTGATGACGCTGCTGGACCGACTGGTCGCACTTGATATGGCGCGGTAAGCTCAGCGAACGATGGCCTTGTTTTCGCGATCCCGGTCCGTCTTCGTATCCGCTGCAATCGCCGCGGCCATATTCGTGCGCGCCACCGTTTCGGCCGACGCCCCGAATATCAAAGAGTACGCGCAGCTTCCCACGAGCGGAAACCTCGTGATCTCGCCGGACGGCAAACACTACGCCTTTATGGAATACAACGGCGACGACGTGTTCTTCGCGGTGATGGATGCCGCAACGCGCGGCATTATCGGCGGCGGAAAATTGGGCAGCCAGTCCCGTGGGCGGTCTGTGTACTTTGCCACCAATGACCACGTCCTGATCCGAGCCTCCATGTCCCAGCGCACCGGCCGTGGCAACAAATACACCTACACCGGCGCTTATTCCTATTCGATTCCGGAACGGAAGACCCGCGTGCTTCTGAACGGCCACGATGAGCTGTATCGCAACCAGTCCGGCCTCGGCAAAGTCGTCGGGATCAACGCCGAAGAACGCGTCGCGTACATGCCCGGATTCAGTGACCGAAGAGGTGTGACATACGACCTGTTTGTTGTCGACCTCGATAAGGGCGGGGCGAAACGCCTCGCGGGCGGTCGACCGCAAACACTGGACTGGTGGGTCAACGCCAAGGGCGATGTGCTCGCGCGCGAGGACTTCAACTCGCGCAAGGACCGGCACCAGATCTTCGCCTACCGCGACGGGAAACCCGTGGAAATCTACAGCGCGGAGGGCACGCTGCCCGAGTTTTCGGTTGTCGGAGTCGGCGCGGATGAGAAGTCACTGCTTTTTATTGATCAGCATGGCGACTACGACGCCGTTTTCTCGCTGTCGCTTGAAGACGGCAGCCGCAGTGGACCGCTTTATTTTGAAGACGGCCGCGAAATCGACCGACTTGACCTCGACCTCAACCGCAAACTGCAGGGCGTGCGATTCAGCGGCCTCGACCCTGTGCGCCATTACATCGATCCCAACGTCGCCTCGCAGCACGAACGCGTCAGGCAGCAGTTTCCGCACAGCTCCGTGCACTATGTGACCTCGACACAGGACAATGTGGTTCACCTGTTTGATGTCAGCGGCCACGACACCGGACGTATTGTGGTGCGCGCTCAGACCGATACCGACGTACTGACCATCGTCAACCGGAGCTACCCGGCGATCAGAGGTGCGTTGCTGCAAGAAGTGGAAACCTGGATGTACACGTCCCGCGACGGTCTGGACATCCCGTCATTGATTACCTGGCCCGCCGAAAGCGACGAGACGACGCGAGCAAACCTGCCCCTGATCGTGCTCCCGCATGGCGGACCCGAGTCCTACGACCACCGCCACTTCGACTGGCTGGCTCAGGCGATCGCCTCGCGTGGCTACGCCGTGCTGCAGCCGAATTTCCGCGGGTCCGTCGGCTTTGGCACCGACTTCATGCTAGCGGGCCGCGGCAAGTGGGGCACCACCATGCAGGACGACCTTACTGACGGTGTGCACGCGATGGTCGAGAAGGGCTGGGTGGACCCCGAACGCGTGTGCATTGTCGGCGCGTCGTACGGCGGCTACGCCGCGTTGGCCGGCGGGGCCTTCACGCCAGATGTATACCGCTGCGTTGTGGCCATCGCCGGGGTGTCCAATTTGCCACTCATGCTCGCCGACACAACGCGCCGTCGAGGCCGCAATCACTGGGTCAATGATTACTGGGCAATGGTTATCGGTGATCGCAAGGAGGACCGGGACAAGCTCAAGGCCATTTCGCCGGTCAACTTCGCCGATGCGTTCGTCGCTCCAGTGCTGTTGATCCACGGCCGCGATGACTCCGTTGTTCCGTACCGCCAAAGCACGATCATGGAGAAAGCGCTGCGCAAGGCGAAAAGTGATGCGGAACTCGTACTGCTTAAGGGTGAAGATCACTATCTCTCCAAAGCCTCCACGCGGGCGCAGACTCTGACGGCCATCGAGGCCTTTCTTCTGGAACACAACCCACCCTGAGCCCGGACACGTCTTTTCAGGTCTGTGGAAACCGACGTACGTCACATTTTGCGTATTCGGTTATGACATAACCTTACGGCCGGACTGTGACACGGACGTTGCGATGGACGCTCAGAATCTGGCGACCCCAGACCAGCAAAAAAGCGCCAGAGACGAGATTCGGGAGAGCTACGCCACCGCAGTGGCGCTGCATCGCGCCGGGCATCTGGAAAACGCCGCCCGGCTATACGAGGCCATCCTGCGGCTCGATCCCGAACACGCGGATACCTGGCACATGCTCGGCATGCTCGCGCACGCCAATGGGCAGGCCGACGCCGCCAGACGCTGTCTCGCCCGGGCAACGGCGCTCCGGCCCGCGGACCTTTCCTTTCAGTTCCACTTCGGTGTCGTCCTGCAGACGGCCGGCGATCATGCGGCGGCCATCGCGCCGTACTCGGTGGTCGTCAATGCAAAACCGGAACACAAAGAAGCACAGGAAAATCTCGGCGTCGCGCTACAAGCCGAGGGCCGCATTTCTGAGGCGACAAAGGCGTATCGCACGGCGTTGACGCTGGACGCCACGTCGTACCTCGCTCGCACTAATCTTGCGACGCTGTTGCTGGAATGCGGCGACAGCGAACCGGCCATCGCACTGATCGACGGTGCACTCACCGAACGCCCGCTCGATTACCGGATGCGCCACAAGCGCGCGTCCGTCGATCTTTGGCAGGGCCGATTTGAGGACGGATGGCGCGCATACGAACAACGGTTTTGCAGCGCGGATTTCTGCGAGAACAGCCCACTGTTTAACGCGCCGTGGCCGGAATGGAACGGCGCCCCGCTGCCCGACGGCACGCTCCTGGTCACCCGCGAGCAGGGACTGGGCGACGACATTCTGTTTGCCTCGTGCATGGCCGAGCTCGTGCAACACGCCGGTCACGTGATTATTGCGACGGACCCGCGGCTCATTTCGCTCTACCAGCGCGCCATGCCCGGTGTCACCGTCGTGTCGTGTCATGACGATCTGAGCAAGTTTGATATCGACCGTCGAATTTCAGCCGGTTCCCTGCCATCACTGTTACGACGTACCGCGGATACCTTCACGCCGCGCATTTTTCTGTGGCCGGATGCCGACCGCCGGTCACACTGGAAAGACTGGCTCGAGCGCCGCGGTCCCGGCCTGAAGATTGGCCTGTCATGGCGTGGCGGCCTTGCCGCACGGGCACAGTCGATGCGATCGATCCCGTTGCGCAGTTGGCTCCCGGTCTTTCAGGTGCCTGGCGTAGAGTGCTTCAACATCCAGTACGGCGAGCATGACGCGGAAATCGAGCGCGCGCAGGAAGACGGGCTGATACTCAACGCCGTGCCAGGCCTCGACTGCCGCGACGACATTGACGAACTCGCGGCCTTCATCAGCGCCCTCGATCTGGTGATCACCATAGATAACGCCACCGCCCATGTCGCCGGCGCGCTCGGAGTGCCCACATGGGTGCTGCGCGGTCCACACATAGAATGGCGGTGGACCCCCCTCGCCGGTCGCAATCCGTGGTTCCAGAGCGTTCGTCAGTTTGTTGCCAGCGAACCGCTCAAATGGGACACGGTGCTGGACGAGGCGGCGGAGCAACTTGGTGCGTACGAAGGAAAAACGCCGGAGTACGTTGCACCACCCGACGCGCCGGCTGTTGTTTCTCCACCGAGGAAGAGAGCGTCGCACCGCCGGAAGTGTGTGCTACTCAACGATACAAGCGACTGGTATCACTTCGGGTGCACCGCCACCAGCCATGCCATCCACGACCAATTGCGGCGCCGTGAGTACAGCGTCACCTCCGTCCCGATCCACGAAATCACGGGACTACGCATCCCGCTGCAGCGCGTTGAGCAGATCGACGAAGAGTTTGTTTATAAATCGTTTCGCACAGCACATCCCGAGGTTGTCAGCCGGCTGGAAACAGCCGATGAGGTCGTTGTGAATGGCGAGGGCACGCTGCACAGATTGAACGCCCAGCCATTGAGCCTTCTGTATCTCATGCGTATCGCAAGTGCCCGTCTTGGCAAACCGGTGCATGTGATCAACCACTCGTGCTATCCCAACGGCGTGGCGACCGTTTCAAACGACGCGGCGACCGAACTCTATCGACACGTCTATGACGGTCTCGCGTCCGTGGCGGTTCGTGAACCGGTCAGCGCGGCGCTTCTGAGAAACATAGGTCTGGACGTTACAGAGAGCTTTGACTGCCTTCCGCTGTATATCCGGTCGCTTTATGAGTCCGCCGACACCACCCCGCGACGGCCCTATGTGGTCATCGCGGGCGGTGTGACCTTAACGGCGGCCAGCGCGCCGGTGTTCGCCGACCTCATCGAGGAACTCGGTCATCGGGGCCTTGATGTGCAGATTCTGGTTGGCGCCCGCGCGTACCCGGCAAGCGATGAGGCGCCGTTTGTACATGAACTGTTGCGCGTCGCCGGCAGAAACGCGACGGTTCGTTCCGCGACCTCGACCGCCGAATGGCTCGACGCAATCGGCGGTGCGCGCCTGCTGGTATCCGGGAGATTCCATCACACCATCGCGGCGGCATTTCTTAACACGCCCTTTCTGGTCGCCCAAAGCAACACGCCAAAAATCGATGGTCTGCTTAACCGCCTGAAACTCGACGCCGGCTGGCCGGCCGCGTCAGCCGACCACACCACCTCATGCGGCCGCGATGCCATCATCAACGCAGCGACCGACCGTCTGGATGCCCCTGACCGTTACATGCTGCAGCCGGACACAAGGGAAGGCCTGTTGACGCTGAGCGACGCCAACTTCAACTGGACGAACGTCGCTCCCGGCGCGCGTAGAACATCAGCGCAAGCGCCGACATGACCGCCGCCAGCACAAACGGCAGCCCGGGCAGGTGCAATAACGGCGACTCGCCAGCCGACAGCGAGAACGCGCCGTTGTAGACCACAGGGGCAAGGATCATTGCAACGCTGGTCAATGCAGACAGTCCGCCCTGCAATTCGCCCTGCGCATCCTCCGGCACGCGTGCCGACATGGCCTCACGGATGGCCGGGTCCATCATGGCTGTAATCAATGACGCGGTGACCATCGCGTAGACGAACCAACCGGCGGTGGCCAGACCGACGCCGGTCATGGCCAAGGCCTGAACCAGCAGTGTGAGGTAGATGGCGCGGCGCACGCCGAGGCGCGGCAGCATGAACCGGATCAAGGCGGCCTGCGAGACGAACGCCATGACGCCGTAGTAGGCCACAGACAAACCGATTTCCCATTCTGTCCATTCGAACTTGGCTTTAGCGACGTACGCCCAGACAGTGGGATAAACCCAGGTCGCCAGCGTCGCAAGAAAATAAACCGGGATCAGCGACCCCACGCCGGGCGTCCGGAACAGGATTGCCAGCGTGCCGAACGTATTGGCCCGCTTCCAGGCAAAACGGCGACGCCGCGACGGCGGCAGTGACTCGCGCACGAACAGGACACCGAACAGGGCATTCAGTCCCGCCGTGACCGCGCCGGCAATAAACGGCAGACGAAGGTGGATATCACCCAGAAACCCGCCGATCGCCGGCCCCAGAATGAAGCCGCCGCCAAACGCCGCGCCGAGCAGCGCGAATCGCTGCGCACGGCCCTCAGGCGGTGTGATATCGGCCACGTACGCGCCGGCCGTCGAAAAGGTGGAGGCGAAGATGCCCGCGAAAGCACGAATGACCAGAAACCACGGCAGGGTTTGCACAAGGGCGAGCAGCAGCATGTCGAGCGCGTACGCAATCAGGGACACAAGCAGAATCGGCCGTCGCCCCATCTGGTCCGATAGCGCGCCGACAATCGGAGAGAACACAAACTGCATGACCGCATAGCTGACCAGCGCCACGCCGCCCCACAGGGACGCGTCCGCCAGATCGCCCCCGGTCAGTTCCAGCAACAACTCGGGCATCACCGGGACGATCAGGCCGAGACCCATCGAGTTGATGAACGCGGTGGCGACCAGAAACGCGATGGCGGCCTGAGTTGGCGGAGGATTTTGGCTTGGGGCCGTCATGGCCACGCATCGTAACCGGCCCGCGCGAGCCGCGCGATGGCCGAGCCGCGGCCGTATCGTATTTTTTTGCCGTGAACTGGAATAAAAGTACGCCGTGGGGCGTAGTAACCCCATGCAACGTTCAAAGGCATTCGCAGAACAGCTCGCCCAACTGGGCGGCGGCGCCCACGCGCTGGCCACCTATCTGTTGGGCAATCGGGACGATGCGGCCGATGCCGTTCACGATGCCATCGTCAACGCATTGCGCCGGCCGCACGCCTACAACCCGGAACAGGGCGCGCTGAAGCCGTGGTTTCTAAGCGTCGTACGCCACCGATGTATCGATCTGCTGCGTCGACGGCGCCCGGCTGATCATCAGGTGGAGGTACTGCCCGATCCGCGCCCCACCCCGGACCGGGCCGCGCAGACCGACCAGTCTCTGGCGCTCATCGACGCCGCGTTGAACCGGCTACCGGACGCGCAGCGCGAAATTCTGGTTCTGCGCGACGTAAACGATCTGAACTACGCGGAAATTGCAGACATGCTGACCATCCCGAAAGGTACGGTCATGTCGCGCCTGCACCGCGCGCGGCTGGCACTACGCCGAGCGCTGGATGACATGGAGGAAGCCTCTTATGGGCAAGACTGAATTCGATGTCGCGGACGAAATGCTGTCCGGCTATCTCGACGGCGAGCTGACACAACAGGACCGCCAGCGGGTTGAGCATGCGCTGCGCCAGTCGGCGGCGTATCGAAAGACGTTTGACGAGCTCAAGGCTGTGCGCGCGCAATTGGGACAGTCGATCACCCCGTCGTTTGATGGCGACCGCTTTCGAGAGGCGTTCCGAGCACCACTGAACCGCACGCTGGTTGTGTGCGGCGGGCTGGCCATCGCGGTTGGCTTGATCCTGCTCGGTGTGCTGGCCGTATCGGATATCGCGGCAAACGGGCACGTGAGTGGCCTGCGTAAAGCGGCCGTCCTGCTGCCCGCGGGCGGCGTACTGGCTCTTTTTGTTGCGGTTCTGCGACGACGCCTGCGCGAATCCGCAACCGACAAATACAACGACGTGGAGATCTAGACCCATGATGGTAGTGACCAGCGAGACGGTGCCCGGACGACGCATCATAAAAACCCTCGGACTCGTACGTGGCAATACAGTACGGGCGCGACACATTGGCCGCGACATTCTGGCTGCGTTGCGCACCATCGTGGGCGGCGAGGTGCACGAGTACGCCAAATTGATTGCCGAAAGCCGTGAACAAAGTCTCGATCGCATGTGCGCCGAGGCCGCAGCGCTGGGCGCCAACGCGATTGTCGCCACGCGCTTTACCACCTCAGTGATGATGGCCGGCGCGGCCGAACTCCTCGCGGTCGGCACGGCCGTGGTGCTCGATGAAGAGGCCGGCTCTGAGTCCAATCGCGGGTTAAACCATGAGTAGCGCGTTGCGTCGACATATCGGCGCGGCGTTCCTTTCGGTCCTTATCGCATTAGCCGGCTCGGCGCACGCCGGCGAGGCGATGCAACTGGACGTGGCCGGCGGCACGTTGCACGGCACGCTCGAGTGGCCGGATGACGCAACAGCCGCCGTTCTGATTCTGGCCGGCTCCGGGCCCACCGACCGAGACGGCAACGTGGCCTCGCTGGCCGGCAAGAACAACAGTCTGCGATATCTGGCCGAAGCTCTTGGCATGCAGGGTATCGCGTCGCTGCGCGTCGACAAACGACTGGTGGGCGCCAGCACAATCAAGGGTCAGACCGAACGCGATCTTCGATTCGACACCTACGTGGGCGACGCCCGTCTCTGGCTCGACACGCTGCAAGAAAAAACCGCACTCCCCACGTTTGTGCTCGGCCACAGCGAGGGCGCGCTGGTCGCCACGCTAGCCGCGACCGACCGTGATGTGTCCGGCCTCATCATTGTCGCGGGTGCCGGACAACCGGCCGGGGACCTGATCCTCGAACAAATGCAGACGCGCCTGCCGCCCAGGCTGATGACGCAAGCACAACGCATCGTGACGGCCTTAGAGGACGGTCGTGGGGTGAATGACACGCCGGCCGCGCTAGCGGCGCTGTTCCGCCCGTCCGTCCAGCCGTATCTGATCTCGTGGTTCCGGCACGACCCGGCCGAGGCGCTGTCAACCGTCCGATCGCCCATCCTGCTGACCTACGGCACAACGGATTTGCAGGTTTTACCGGCCGCAGGTCGCCGGCTCAACGCCGCCAACCCCCGATCCTCGTTGCACGTGATTGAAGGCATGAATCACGTCCTGAAAGCGGCGTCAGGACCCATGGCGGCGCAGCTGGCAAGCTACGGTGATCCGACGTTGCCGATTCACCCCGAACTGGTTGCGCAAATCATGAGTTTTGTGACTCAACATGCTCCCAGTCGGTCTCAATAAATCGGGCAGCCAGCATGAACAATCCGCAGGCTATGAGATAAAACGCGGCGCCGCTGATAATGGCGTAGCGCAGCGCCTCATCCCCGAACCGAGCGGTCAACACGTCCGACATCACGCCGAGCACCGTCGTCCCGCCCCCAAGGCCAATCAGGTTGATCAGAAACAGAAACACGGCGGACGCGCTTGCCCGCATGCCCGGCCGCACGACCTGCTGGACCGCCGACATCACGGGACCGAGCCACGCCAACCCGAGGGCCATGGGCGGCAGCAGCAAAAAGAACGTCAGCACCGGGTGCGTGGACAACACCGCAAGGGCGTAGAGCGGGCCGGCGCAAAAAAAAGCCACGGCGGGAACCTGGACGTACGCGGAGCGCCGCACAGCGCCGAGGCGGTCGGCGATGGCGCCACCGCCCCAGATGCCGGCCAAGCCGCCGATCAGCAACACACCACCGTAGAAAAATGACGCATCGAGCAAAGACAAGCCAAAACTCCGCACAAGGAACGATGGCAACCAGAAAAAGACGCCGTAGCCCATGATCGACGCACTGGACGCCCCCAGCGCCATCCACCAGAAACTGGGTTTTTTGCGGAGCTCGCGCAACGCCTGGCCAAACGGCAGCGGCGTGGCAGGGATACCTTGGTCAAAGCGCCCGCGCGCGGGTTCGCGCACGGTGAGTCGCAACAGCGGCGCCAGGAGAACACCGGCAATGCCCACCACGAAAAAGGCATAACGCCAATCGACGCGCGTGGCGATCACACCGCCGAACACGATGCCCAGCGCACTGCCAATCGGCACCCCGAACGCATACAGCGCCAGCGCCCGCCCCCGCTCACGCGGCGGAAAATAATCGCAAATCAACGAGTGCGAAGGCGCGACACCGCCGGCCTCACCCACGCCCACACCCAACCGCGCGAAGAACAATTGCCAGAAAGAGGTCGCGATACCGCATAAAGCGGTCATCGCGCTCCAGGCGGTCAGCGCGACACTCAGTATCCAGACCCGGCTGCGCCGATCCGCCAGCCACGCGATGGGAATACCGAGCGTGGTGTAAAAGAGTGCGAACGCCAGTCCGCTCATCACGCCAAGCTGGGTATCCGACAGACCCAGATCGGCTTTGATCGGCACAGCGAGGATGCTGATGATCTGCCGGTCGATAAAATTAAACGCGTACACCAGCACCAGCATGGCGAGCACGTAGAAGCGATAGCGGGGGGCGGGGGGCGTTTCGGTCACAGCTCTTCCGGCGGCGCGGGCCGCGCGATATAAGTGAAACCTCTGTGGATCGGCGCAGTCGAAGCCGTTAGGCTTCGCGACATAAACACGGCGCATCGCCAGTGGCGACCGCCCCCGACAAACCGACAGGGTACAACTCGATGTCTCACACTTCTTTCCACCGCTGGCGGGCGCTGGCGGCTTCGGCGGCACTGTGCACCGCGTCCTATTCCCATGCAACCGTTGTCGAGGTCCAGACGGTCCTTGGCAATTTCGAGATCAATCTGTTCGATGAAACCACGCCGCTGACGGTGGCCAACTTCCTCGACTATGTGAACAACGGGGCGTACACAGACTCCATCGTCCACCGCACCGACCCGGGATTTGTGATTCAGGGCGGCGGGTTTACCTACGATGGCGCCCTGCCCTTCGACACGATTCCCGCCAACGATCCGGTCATGAATGAACCGGAACTGTCGAACCGTCGGGGCACCATTGCCATGGCCAAGCTGGGCGGCGATGCGAACAGCGCAACCACGCAGTGGTTCATCAACCTTTCGGATAACCAAGGCAATCTGGACAGCCAGAACAGCGGCTTCACCGTGTTCGGCATCGTGCTCGGGGACGGCATGGACGTGGTCGACGCCATTGGCGCGCTCCCGCGCTTCAATTTCGGCGGCGCGTTCGGCACGCTGCCGCTGCGCGACTACACCGACACCACGATGGATCCGGACGAAGACAACATCGTGATTGTCAACGCCATCGTGGTCACCGACAGTACGGTCAGCACCAACACCGATCTGCTGCCGCCCGTGAACGTGGCTCAGAATCCGCCGCCTTCAACAACACCACCTGCTGACAACAACGACGGCGGCGGTGGCGGCGGCGCGGGTGGCGCCTTCGCAATCGGCGCCCTTGGCTGGTTCGTCGCAAGCCGACGCCGGCGCGCGTCGTCGGTCTAGCGCCCGAGGCCCAGGCGCATCAACGACCGCCGGATCGGCGTGACATTGTGCAGTAGATACAGCCCTGCGGCGCGGGCGTCGCGGAACGGGCGCAGAGCCACCATCGACGCCTGATTCAGCGTTGAAATGCCCACAATGCGGGCCGCCACGTCGCTAAAGCGGGCGCGGTGATAACGGCGAAGCATGGACGCGTCGCCAAGCCCGGCGCGATTCGCCTGCGCCAGATCAAGAAGCGCCTTCAGATCCTTGACGGACGTATTCAGCCCTTGAGCGCCAATCGGGGGCATCACGTGCGCCGCCTCCGCGACCAGCGCGGTGCGCGGCGCGTCGAACCGTCGGGCCAGCTGGCTGACAATGGGCCACGCCGCCCGCCGCGTAAGGAGGGTCAACGCCCCATGAATGCCGGCACTACGCTCTGTGGCCGCGGCATTGAAGGCCTCGTCGTCCAGCGCCATCAGGGCATCGGCGCGCGCATTCGGTTCCATCCATACCACCGCGCTGGAAGGCGCCCCCTCAAAGTCCGGTAGCGGCACCAGCGTGAACGGTCCGCCGTGGCGGTGCACCTCGGTCGACACAAAGTCATGGGGGGCATCGTGGCGGACCGCGAAGGTCAGCGCCTTTTGTCGGAAATCGTGGCGCCGAACCCCAATGCCGACGTTCGCGCGTATGGACGAGTCACGGCCATCGGCGGCGATGAGAAGGCGTGCGGCGATCGTTTGTCCGGAATCCAGTCGGATCTGCGCGGCTTCAGCGTGCGCCTCCACCTCTTCCACCCGCGCGCCGCAGATAAAGTCGAGATTGGCGAGCGCGTCGACGCGTTCGAGCAGCGCCCGCCGCATGGCGGTGTTGGCCACGTTGTAGCCGAACGAGGCTTCGCCAATATCCTCGGCCTCGAAATCGCAGGTCAGCCGCGGTTCGGGCCGGGCACCACCGGCATCCAGTATTCGCATGGTGTTCAGCGGTGTGGCGTCCTCTGCAAGGCCAGACCAAACGCCTGCACGCTCAAGGAAACGACGGGCCGGCTGCAAGAACGCGGTGGTACGCAGATCGGCGCCAGCCACGCGGCGATCTGTGATCGGCGGACTTGGATCAACACACACCACCGAAAAACCGTCGGTGGCGAACGCGCATGCGGCGCTGAGCCCGGCGATGCCACCGCCGGCGACCAGAACATCAACGTTTTCTGTCATATCGGTCAATTCGCGTTGTCCACCACGTCAGATGCCCGTCGCCGGGCCGGCTAACTGTACATGGCCGTGTCGCGGCAGGTAGGCTCCCGCGCCTATGAATTTGCCTATGCTCGTGATTACGGCCCTGGTCCTGATGACCGCCTCCACCGGTGCAATTTTCAAACCCGGTGCCTGGTATGCATCGCTGGACCGGCCGGCGTGGACCCCGCCCAACTGGCTGTTTCCGATCGTCTGGACCGTTCTGTATGTCTTGATCGGTATCGCCGGCTGGCGTGCGTGGCAGGCGGGCGAAACGGTTCTGATCGCGCTTTGGCTGGTACAACTCGCGGCGAACGCCGCGTGGTCGTGGCTGTTCTTCGGGCGTCGAAACATGCGTCAGGCTATGGTCGACGTTGTGGTGTTGCTGGCCACTGTCATTGCGTTCATCGCAGCCGCCGCCGCGACTTTGCCGTCGGCGGCGGCGCTGTTTGTTCCCTACGCGCTCTGGGTGGCCACCGCGGCCACCCTGAACTGGCAGATGATCAAACTCAATCCGCACCGCGCACGCGGCGAGCGTTAGCCCTTGGCCTGATCAAGGAAGCTGCCCATGGTCGCCATGATCGTGGTGGCGCCGGCCAGCGACCAGCCTCCGTCGACCGGAAGCACCACACCCGACACGTAGCTACCGGCATCAGAGGACAGAAATCCGCAGGCGTTGGCGATATCGTCCGCGACACCCATGCGCTTGATGGGCACGGACAAACGTACCGCTTCCTGAATCTGCTCAGTCGGCGCCAGACGCGCCATACCTTCTGTATCGGTAATGGGCCCCGGCGAGACCGAATTAACGCGAACACCCTCTGGCCCCCATTCCATCGCCATGGTCTTGGTGACCATGTCGACACCGGCCTTGGCCGCGCACACGGCGGACTGGTGCGTCATGGGCGCGAAGGCCTGCGGGGCCGAAATGTTGATCACACTCGCGCCTGGCTTACGCAAATGCGGATAACACGCGCGCATAACGTGGTAGGTGCCTATCAGGTCGATATCGACCATTGCATTGATCGCGTTCGGTGAAAGATCGAGCATGCGCGCGGGAATATTGCCCGCCGCGCCGGAGACCAGGACGTCGAGCTCGCCGCCGAAAAACTCGGCACCGGCCGCGAAGCCGGCCTCAACCGCATCGTAGTCGCGCACATCGAGCGTCGTGCCCCCGGCCTTTGCGCCCAGCGCCTTGAGCCCGTCGACCGCCTTCTCAACCTTGTCAGCCTTGCGCGACACGACAAAAACACTGGCACCCCATCGAGCGAAGCCCTGCGCGATGCCGTAATTGATGCCGCTGGTGCCGCCAGCGACAAATACATTCTTGTCTTTGAAATCAAACGTTGCGGTCATGGGTGTTTCCTCTTGCCGTTGCGGTTTTGCCAAAGATCACACCATGACCTCAAGCTTCTCGATGATCGGTTTGTCCTCGGTCTCCATGATTTCGAGGATATGTTTGTGCAGTCGCAATTTGTGCGTGCCGAAGATGGGGCGCGCTTTTGTGAAGCCAGCCGCGAAGGCCATGGCGGCTTCGACCGTCGACGCTGCGTCGGCGTGCGCCGATACCAACACGTGATGCTGAGCCAACTCGTCTGCGGTGATCCGTCGACCGGTGAGCTGGAGGTCGTACAAAAGATGTTGCGGCACCGCCTTGCGGATAAAGGCGTTCATACCGGGCAGAAACGGGATATTCAGATCCACCTCGGGGAAACAAAAGTAACCGCGGTCCTGACGCATGAAGCGGAAGTCGCATGCGCACGACAGGATCGCGCCATTCCCGAATGCATGGCCGGTAATAGCCGCGATGGCCGGGAAGGGGCACGTCAGCAGACGGGCAAACACCTTGTTCATGCCGGTCATAAACTGGCGCACATCGTCGTGACGCCCGTTTTGCAGGGCATCGCCGAGGAACGACAGATTAACGCCCTGACTCCAGTTTTTTTCGTCGCTCGACGTAATGACCAGCGCGCTGACGGCCTTGTCCGCCTCGGCCTCGTCCAGCGCGGCCAGCATGCCTTCGGCGAAGGCGATGTCCTGCTGATTTGCGCCATTGTTCAGCGTCACGACCGCTGTTTTTTCTTGTTTTTGGTAGTCGACAATGCCCACGTTACGCCCCTGCCTGTTTGTTCGCCGCCAGACGGTAGCGCGCATCCTGCGGCGCTGCAATAATCTCGGCATGGACCACGCCAAACACCTTTTACGGACCGCTCGGTTTGGCGCACTGGCCGTTCTTGAGGAGGACGGTGCCCCGTCGCTGGGACGTGTCGGACTGGCCACCGAGTGCTCGGGGGCACCCGTTTTTCCCCTGTCTGAACTGTCCGGGCGGCCTGCGCGGCTAGCCGCAGACCGTCGGGCATCGCTGCTGATCGGCGAGGCGTGCGACGGCGACGGTCTTGCCGGCGCCCGTCTCACCCTGACGGGCACGGCTGAACGGCTAGAGGGGGAGGCACACGACCGCGCGCGTGCTCGCTACCTCGCTCGCTATCCCGACGCGAGCTATGTGGATTTCAAGGACTTCTCGCTGTGGCGTCTGTCCATTTCACGCGCTCGTTGGGTGGCGGGTTACGGCTCGGTACACACGCTGTCCAGCGACGACCTGCTCACGCCGTTTGACGAATGGGACGCGTGGCACACGATGGAGCCGGGCGCCGTCGCGCACATGAACGAGGACCACGCCGATGCGACCCGGCTCTACGCCACGGCGCTTTGCGGCTCCCCGGACGGCGACTGGCGCATCACAGGGCTCGATCCAGACGGCATCGACATGGCCATGGACAATAACTACCAGCGCTTCACCTACGATGCGCCGCTATCGTCCACCAAGGCCCTGCGGCCCGCACTGGTAAAGCTGGTTGGCAAGGCAAGAGCAAGGACACGCTCGGGGGAGTGACAGCACGTCCCGGGTGATGCGCCTCCCACGCATCTCGTTACACGCTGATTCAGTCTGTCATGCCACTTGTTTGGATAATTTGGAATCAGGCAAGCGGCGCCGCGTGCTGACCGATGAGTTTCGGTGGCGCGCCCGGCGGTGCCATCGCCTGTGACCACCGCGGACCCGTGCGTGTCGTACCGCACACCAGATCTCAAAGGAACTCCTATGCCTCTATCCGCCGTTCTGTTCGGGTCCATCGGGACACTGACCGAAACGTCCGAATTGCAGCGAAAGGCGTACAACGCCGCGTTTGCCGAACATGGACTCAACATCTCGTGGGACCCGGCTACGTATCGCCGTCAGCTTGCCATCGTCGGCGGTCGCAAACGACTGGCCGCGCTGCTCGAAAGCTCGCACCGCGATCAGGACATTGATGCGTTGCACACGACCAAAACCCGAATTTTCCAAGAGCTGATTCGTTCGGCAGACAGCCTACTGCGCCCCGGCGCCCTCACACTCCTCGAGGACCTGCGCGCACACAACGTCCGCATTGCGCTGGCCTCCACCACGTTTCGCAGCAGCATCGACGAACTGCTCCACGCAACGGGGTTAGCACCCGACCGCTTCGCCGTAATCGCTTCTCGCAACGATGTCCGGAACGTCAAGCCCGCGCGGGAGGTGTTCGATTACTGTCGACGTCGACTGGGCCTTGGTGTGCATGACTGCGTGGCGATCGAAGACACATCCGCAAACGTGGCGGCCGCACAAGCCAGCGGACTGAGCACGGTAGCCGTACCCGGCGCCTACGCAGCGGGTCAGTCTTTCGAGTCCGCTGACTTGCAGGTGGCTGAGCTGAGTGAACTGAGCGTGAAGAGGCTGAGTGCAATGCTTCCAGCACCGGAAGCGGCCACGGCCTAGTGTGCGACGGACCCGGCGCCGTGCACCGGGCCTTTTTGTAATGCTCAGTCGCAGTCGTTTTCGATGCCCGACGGACCCGGCGGCTCGAAGAACCCCTGTCGAAGAATGCCCAGATCAACGAAATTGACGACACCGTCGCCGTCAAAGTCGGCGTCCGGACCGGTGGAGAAAAACGCCGTTCTGAGCTGACCCAAATCCACAAAGTTCACGACGCAGTTGTTGTCGAGATCGGCGTCGCACACGTTGCCAAACCCGTCACCATTGCTGTCGCGCTGATCCGCATTGGCCACTGCCACGCAGTTGTCCGTGCTGTCCGCGACACCGTCACCATCCTGATCACCGCTCGGCGACGACGCGTCCAGCGTGATGAAGCCGCTGCCGATGGGCGTGCCATCGGCACCGCGAAAGTTCACAAGCGAATACACCTGCATATCGTTGCCAAGACGCGTTTCCTGAAATTCGAATGAGTCGAAAAACGCCACGCCAGTGGCGCCGTCCAGTTGGACCGGATCACCGGTACGCAGCAACACTGACGTGCCGTTGAGCACAAGCACGCTGTCCCCGGCGCTGGTCTCCCCGCCGAGCAGATAATCGCCCTGACCGTTGCCGACAAACACGCTGAAGTCCTGCACGAAGTTGTTCGGGTCGTCCCAGGTTTCGCTGGCGCCCACCGTGATGGGATCGCCCGAGGCCGCGATCAGCGCGCCATTACGCACCGCCCAGTTCGTCGCAGCATCGATCAGTTGCCCAAACACATACCAGTCTCCGTTTGGGGCAAGAAACTGCTGATCGATGCCGGCACTCAGCCCATCCACGACCTGAGTGAGCAAAGCGGCGCCGGTAATGCCGATGGCGGAAAGGGTGAAGTTCTCTCTGACCACGATGGCGTCGTTCACAAACAGCGCATCGTCATCCGCGCTTGAGCCACCGATATCACCACGCACCATGACCTGCATGCCGTCAGCACTAACGTGCAGATCGTCGAGATCAAAATCATCGTAGGGGCGCGCCGGGTCCGGTTGGTTGGTGGGCACCGTGACGCCCTTTTGGGCGATCACGACGCCGCTGGACGTGGCAATAATTTCGTCGTTGGCGCTGGAGAAGTCTGCTCCGTCCAAAGCATCGGCTGCCCAGTACACGGTGCCGCTGGCGTCAATCGCGGTGCTGTCCAGCGTATCCCACGTGCTGTCGGAGCCAAACCCATAGATCGCGGGGATGGCTGAGCCTTCCTGCGCCCATAACGTCGTGAGGCCCCCCAGATCCCCCGACACGATGACATCGTCGCTCGTTGAAGACCCATTCAAATCGCCACCGATCGCCCATTGACCGCTGTCGTTGATCCGTCCAGAGCTATCGATGCCGTCGATTGTGCGGCCATCAAAACCATCGACGCCTTCGACCAGAACAGGAGAGCCAGCCAGGCCGGAACCGGCGATCAGCACTTCAGGATTGGTGTTCTCTTCCTGAAAATTCAAAAGCCAGTACTGACCGGACGGGCTGATGTTCAGCGTGAAAAAGCTGAAATCGGTGTCCCAGCTGCCGAGCCCTCCCGGTATCTGGTTGGTCGTCGTGTCTGCAAGATTCGAATAGATCACGACGGGTTCCTCCGCGGTCGCACAGAGGCATGCGCAGCCCGCGATGACGAGCGGTCCAATCGCTTTTGCTAAAGTCGGCATGGTGAACTCCTTGATATTTTCATTCTTTTCTTGCCAGTGCCGCGCCGTGGGCAGGGTTTGTCTGTGACGCGTCAGCATCCCACGCTGCGACCCGTACGCTGGTTCTGGCTTGCGACCGGCTGGATCGCACTGGTCCTTGGCATGATCGGTATTCCGGTGCCCGGTCTCCCCACCACACCGTTTATCCTGCTGGCTGCCTACGCGTTCAGCAAAAGCTCACCGCGGCTCGCGTCCTGGCTCGATCACCATAACACCTTCGGACCGATGATTCGGAATTGGCGCGAGCACGGCGCGATTGCTCCGCGCTACAAAGTCATGTCCACGGTGATGATGGTCGCCTGCGTCGGTCTCAGCGTCGTGTTGACGTTGCCGCCTGTGGCCATTGCCTGCCAGTGCATTGCCATGACCGGCGCCGGCGCCTACGTCCTGTCTCGCCCCAACGGGCCTAAGTGATCCCTCCCCTGCAACATGGATCCTGCAGAAACGTTGGGGAACATTTTCGGCCTGTTTGCCCAAGGTCCCAACACCCAGCCCGTTTATAATGTGGCACCGAGAGTTTCAGGCGAGCCGCGATGCCATCCACAAAATCGCAGACACTTCATCGAAGCTGGCGCCTGGTCCTCGCGCTGATCGGTGGCTATGCGCTGACGCTCGGATACATGTCACTGGTTTCCGTCGCGCTGCCACTCACCGGTGTGGTGCGTTCAGAGGCCGCCGTCATCGGTCTTTTGACCGGAATGGTGGTCTACGTTGTCGTGATTATCTGGTGCGCATCGAGCCGTCACCTCCTGCGCGTCTCTCTGTTGGTGCCGTCGATCGCCGCGATCTGCCACGTTACGGCAGGCGCGCTGGTTGGCAGGAGCGGATAGCGATGCCGGTCAGTCAGCAATTTCGATCGTCCATGCAGTGGCTGCACACTTGGCTCGGCATCGCGCTGGGCAGTGTGCTTTTCGCCATTTTCTGGATGGGGACGCTGACCGTATTCCACCTTGAGATCAACCGCTGGATGATGCCGGAAAGCCGTGTGACTCCCGCGCTGAACCGCCCCCTCGATCCGATCGTCATGCCGCATCTGCAAACCCTCGATCGCGGTGAGGACACGTTTATTACGATCTCGAGACCGACCTCACGTTCCCCGTTCGTTTCCGTCCGCTCATTTGGCGGGCCGGAGCGTCTCCGCCTCACACTCGATCCGGTGACAGGCGAGCAGATCGAGACGACGAAGTCCTACGGAGCGAGCGGCTTTTTTTATCCGTTTCATTACAGCCTGCATATCAGTTGGCTTGGCCTTGGCACATGGATTGTCGGTCTGGCCGCGCTGTCCATGCTCGTACTGACGGTGTCGGGCATCTTTCTCCATCGCAAGATTTTCGCGGATTTTTTCAGCTTCCGACCGCAGAAACACCTGCGACGATCGCTCCTGGATCTGCACAATCTGACCGCCGTCGTCGCGTTGCCCTTCCACGTTCTGTTTCCGCTAACAGGCATCCTGATCTTCGTTTTCGTTTATTTCCCCAACTCGTTCACCAAGGCATACGACGGCGATCGAGCCGAGCTGAGAGAAGAGATGATCGGCTATGTGCTGCGCGATGCCGCCGGCGAACCAGGCGAATTGCCTCCAAGCGTTGATGCGCTGGTAAAGAGGGCCGAGACCATATGGACCGAGCGCAGTGGTCAGCCGGCGCACGCTGATTACATCCGCATCACTCGGGCAGGGGATGCCAACGCCACGGTGATGGTTCAGCACACATTTCCGGAGCGCCAGGTGGCCATGAACCGCGGCAATATCACCTTCGATGCACAAACCGGCGAGCTTCTGACCGATTTCACGCCGCGCAGCGCGCAAACGGCCAATGCGTGGATCAAGGGCGCACACTTTCTGCGCATCGACAGTTGGGCCCTGCGCTGGCTGTTTTTCCTCGGCGGCCTCGCCGGCTCCGTCATGATTGCCACGGGCCAGCTCTACTGGATGCAGGCCCGGATTAAACGCGGACTGGAGCCGCGCCGTGTTCGCGTAGTTCGCGGACTGACCATCGGTACCACCACTGGGCTTATTCTGGCCACTCTCGCGTATTTGATTGCCAATCGACTGTTGACCAATGATGTCCGGGCTCTGGGTTTCGAACGGGAGATGCTCGAAGTCCTTCCGTTTTTCGCGGTGTGGATCGTCGCCGTACTGCATGCGGCTTTACGCGGCAGAGCCGCCTGGCGTGAGCAGAGCATCGCCATCTGCATGGCCGCAATCGCCGCGGCGGTGCTTAACTGGGCCACAACGGGCGACGATATTGTGCGCTCGGCGATGGCAGCGCAGTGGGCGGTGGTCGGCGTGGATTCCGCGTTACTGGTGACCAGTGGCATCGCCCTTTGGTCCGTTCGCCGCCTACCCAGCGTGTCCGGTTCTCCAGTGCCGGCGGCTGGCCTGCCGCGGCGAACCGCACCCCAGGCAAAGCTGAGGTGAGCGGCGGAGTTGCAACGATGTGGTTTCTGCTAGCCCTTCTCACCAGTGCGGTTGGATTGAGCCTACTGGCCTTGAGTCAGGCCTCGCATTGGTATCGAGTAAACAAAAGTCACACTCGGCGGCCGGGTGTCAGAGCCGTCGGATGGGTGCTCATTGGCGCTTCGTTCATCGTGTGCATTGCGCGCGACGGGGTTAGCCTGGCTATGCTGATCTGGCCAATGGTGACGGCAACGGTGTCTGTGGCGGTGGCCTTGCTGCTGGCGTTCCGGCCGCGATGGCTTCGATCGCTGGCGCGCCTGCTGTCAGTGGGTTGAGGGCGACCCACGAACCGAGATTGATGCCGGACCGTTCGTCCCGCCGAGCCGCATTCGGTTAAATGGCTGGTGCAATCGGTCTGCGACGCAGATATTCTCAACGCGCCAAAATTGGACGCTGTCACGCGTCGCGTATCGCATCACGCTCATACACCGCGATTAGGACGATTCAAATGCCATCAGGACATGTGTCTTGCGCTCTCCTTCGGGTCCTGATGCTGTTATTCGGGGTGGTTGGGACGGCGTCGTGTTCATCCACGTCGGCATTGGTCGATATCTGGCCTGTCAGAACCGATGCAGACACCGTATCAGCAACCGATGCGAGATTGGCGGACGGGGCCGACGGCGTCCTGAAGCTCATCGCGGCTAAAGGCGAAGTCGCATCGGCAAGCGTCGCGTTCCGCGCGGCCGGGGCGCCTGTCACCGTACGCGTTCAGACAGGAAACGCGATAGCTGAAAAAGTGGGGTCGGAATTCAGCTCGCTCAATGTAGATGCTCACTACGTCAAACACTGGTTTCAGGGAGAGCCCGGCTGGCAATCCCACCGACTCACGAAATCACGTGCGGTGAGACTGGTCCCGGAGCTGTTGTTGAAAAACCCGGAGCTTGTTCGCGTCGACCGGGCCCGCCGAGTCAACAACGTTCTTGTCGAGACCGACGCCGGACCGCGCTATCGCCCTACGGCGACAGGTCAGACCTTCACCGGACCACACATTCTTCCGCAGGACTTTTCGGTCCTGCCCGATGCGAGTGCGTTGCAACCCATCGCCGTACCGCCCGGTATGAGCCAACAGGTTTGGCTGACATTTCGCATCCCGCGGGAACAGGCGGCCGGGGTTTACTCCGGTGCCATCGAGATTCAAACCGAGGACGGCAGGGTGAGTGCGCGTCTGCCCTATGAACTCGAGGTGCTGCCTTTCGAACTGGATCCGCCCACCCTTCTCTACGGCATGTATTACCGCGGCCAACTCCAACCTGGAGCAATCGGAATCTCTTCGGAGCTCAAGTCCGCGAAGCAGCTTGCGATCGAGCTCTCGGATATTGCCGACCATGGCTTCGCGTTTGCGACCCAGTTTCAAGGAAACTTTAATCCCGTGTCGAGAGCGCGTCTTGCGCAGTTGCGGTCGGCACAACAAAGCAACGCTTACCGCGACATCTACGATCAAATGGGGTTTACCCGGGAAGCCGTTTTCCTGTTCGGTATCGGCACGGCTAAAGCGGCGGCTTCGCCTAAGGTAACCCGGCGCACGGTAAGTGAGTATCAGGCGCGCGGATATGATCATGTTTACTTCGCCGGTCGCGACGAGGCAAAAGGTGAAGCACTCAAAGCGCAGCGAGAGGCCTGGTCAACGCTTCGTCAACTCGGCGCCAGAGTCATCGCTACCAACAATCGCCATGATCTCCTGGACAATGGAATGGGTGATGCCTTGGACGTTGCCGTGCTGGCCCGAGACTTCGATCCAGCGGAGGCGAGGCAACTGCGAGCACAGGGCGTACGACGCGTTCTGAGCTACAGCCACCCGCAAACGGCCACCGAAGATCCGACCGAATATCGGCGCAATTACGGCTTTGGGCTGGTGGCGGCGGACTATGACGGCGCGTTGCTGTACGCCTATCAACATAGTTTTGGCTCCATCTGGGATGACGTGGACCACACGGTATTCCGCGATCACAACCTCACCTACCCCACGACGGATGGTGTGATTGGCACGGTGGCATGGGAGGGCGTTCGCCAGGCGATTAACGACGCGCGCTACATGGCCACGCTCGAACGGCTGGCCGCTGAATCCAGCACCGGAGACAGCACGCTTTACCGCCAGGTCGCCGAGTTAAAAACGGCGCTCCGTAACGATAACAACTGGCAGCCCGACGAGGTGCGCGGGCGCATAGTGAGCTTGATCCGTCGCGCGCTCGGAGAGCAGTAATGGCGAGCAACACGTCAGGCGATATACAACTTGGCTTTATCCTGTACGTATCGCGCTCGGGCTCGACGATGCTCGCCAACAAAATTGCCCGCCGTCTGGAGAACGTCACGGTTTATCCCGAGCTCGACTTCATTAATCAGCTTTTCGCCTATGGCGATGCGCACTTCACGGCCATGACTGCGGAGCGACTGGAACAACTGATTGCGGCCGACCCGACGTTCAAAGACCTCGCGCTGACCCCGGACGATCTCAAGTCGGTAACGCGATTTTCGCCCGGTCAGACGCTCATAGAATTTATCCGACGACTCACCGATTGTTACGCGAAAAGTCAGGGCAGAGAGCGGGCCGATTGCGCCGTTTTCCAACGCGGCACAACACTGACCGTCGTCCCAGAGATCATCGGCGCCTGCCGGAATGCCCGCTTCATTCACATCATGCGCGATCCGCGCGCCGCGATCAGTTCCGTGATTCGATTGAAGCGCATTGATATGGGCGCGTTTAACGTCCGCGATATGGGGCGTCGCGATGCGCGTGGCCTCGCACTGAATTGGAAACGCTACGTTAGCCGTGTCCGGCACTACGAAGCGCGTTATCCCGACAACATCCTCGAGGTGATGTACGAGGAGGTTTGCGCTGATCTTGACGGGGCGCTCCACAAGATCGGGCAGCTACTCGGCGCTCGACTGCGCGAAGGCGACGCGGCAAAATTGGAGATCGACACGAAACAGTCGCAACTACACAAACATATCGACAGCGCACCCTTGGCTGAACGCACCACCGCCTGGCGCACTGAACTCGCAGGGCATCACGGCGTCATTGTGGAGTCTGCAGCCGGACAGGAAATGCAAGAGCGCGGCTATGATCCGTGGTTCACGGAGCGACACTCCGACACGCAGCGACTTGTCTACGGCGTAGTGGGTCGCGCGCAATACGTGATCGCAAGCATCCTGCCGTTTCTGAAGCGCGTCCGACACGCGATCAGAACACCCGGAGCCACTTTTAGAATCCTCCGGCGCCGGTTCGCGAAAACGCATCCAGGGCATTGACAGCCGGCTCAATGAAACTCCTGCGCGCTAGTTCTCTTTTTCGACACTCGACCGTCACATTGGCGATCCGAGCCATTGGCATGGCGTTGCTGCTTGGTCTGCATGTCGCGCTTGCACGCGCGTTAGGCGCGGAGGAGTACGGCATCTACAGTTTCGCCATGTCCGTGGCAGGCGTGCTGGTTGGACTGACGGCGTTGGGGCTCCCAACGGCGCTGACCCGGTACATTTGCGAATATGAAGAAAAGCATCAGGACGGGTTGTTGCGAGGCGCGCTCTTATCGCTTCCGCTAACTGCACTTTTGGTCGGTGGGCTTTTTGCCGTAGCGCTCTACCTGAGCGTCGCTCCCCTTCTGGATCAACCGGAGCGGGCTGGTGTTCAGTATGCGGCGATTCTGCTACCTGTGCTCGTATTTGAAAAAATTCGCAGGCAGTACGCGCGAGCCAGAGGACACGCGATTCGCAGCATTCTTCCCGACGAACTGATACGTCCGGCCGCGATGTTGATCGCGCTGCTCTTTGCCTCAATTGTCGATGCCAGTCAGGCACTGGTGCTGTTCGGCGCGGTCACGCTCGCAACATCGCTCGGTTTTTTTGTACCCGGATGGACAGCGCAACTTCTGACGCTGCGCGACACGATCGCCGAATTCCAGCAGCGCGAGTGGATGATCACAGCGCTCCCGATGGCTCTCGCCGGCATGAGTTACATACTCCTTAGCCGGACGGACGTCATAATGATGGGCGCGCTGGCGGATATGAAATCGACCGGCGTCTACGCAGCGGCAAACCGGTTGGCGATGCTCAATCAAGTCGTCCTCAGTACCATCACTGTCGTGGTGACCCCATTAGTGACACGCGCCTGGCACGGGGGACGACCGCTTGAAGTCCAGGGCCACCTGTCGCATGCGCGCCGATGGTTGATCGGCTTCTCAGGGCTGCTGTCAGTCATGCTGTTCGTATTTGCTCCAACCCTCCTTGCGCTTTTCGGCGACGAATATGCTGCGGGGGCATCGGTACTGCGGATTCTTGTGATCGGTCAGTTTGCGAACGCGGTCGCTGGCCCCGTCGGTACCATCCTGTCCATGTCGGGCAAGCAAAAAGAGAACGCCTCCATCATGCTCATGGCGGCTTTATGCAACATAGCCCTAAACAGCGCGCTCATTCCCCGCTATGGTGGAGAGGGCGCCGCGGCCGCCAGCATGATCTGCATGCTTTTGTTAAATCTGCTTCTGATGTGGCGAGTCCACACACTCATTACCACTGCGAAGACCGACGGAGTAACCAGCTGATGGGAATTGCACGCATCCTTTTTGGTACTGCGATCATCTTCACTCTGCTGACGCTAGTGAAGGACTATCCGCCGTACCGACTCTATCTTGTCGACTTCGCACTCGTCCCGATGCTTCTCGTCACGATTTTCCAGCGCATGAGCTTGCCTTCGCGCCTGCGTATCCGATGGCAGGGAATCGACACGCTCTTTATTCTGTTTGCGTTGTCTGTGCTACTCGCCTTCATGTTCAGCGAAAACACACGCCAAAGTGCTGTCACCTTTATCGACTGGATACGGATCATCCTCTTTTACTTTCTTTGCCGAATGCTCTTCCAGAAACAGATTCAGGACAAAACGCTGTTTCGCGTCTTCACGCTCGGCAGCGTCATCCTTATCGTGATCGGACTTATCCAATTGGTCACGAATTCGAGCTTCGGCCTGATTGGAAACTACTTCGGGCTTGGCAACGCGCAGGGTGTGGAAGCGAACGTCGCTGGCTTTGGCAGCCGCGCGCGGGTCAGCGGTACCACGTCAAACCCGATCATTTTCGCCATGTGGGTCACGCTGTTCGCGCTCATCGTCGCCGCACGGTTCAATTATCGCGGCAGGACAATTTTGTTTTTTGCCGTGACGGGCGCGGGCGCCGTTGTCGTGCTGTCGACGTTATCTCGAGGGGCGATTGCCGCCTTCGCACTGACCTGGCTGATTTTTGTGTTTATGAACCGCAAACAGCTCGTGCGTAATGTCGTCTATGGGTCGGTTTTGCTCGTGATGGCCATGCCGCTTGCCTACCTCGGTTTGCAAGAGTCGCTGATCGCCGACGTCGCCGAAATGGTTGAGGCACGAATCGAACGACAGGAACTGCTTGAGGAGGACAGCGGACGCGTCAAGGTCTTTCGTATTGCGCAGGAACTCCTCAAGGAGCCCAAGATCTTCATGGTGGGGACCGGGCCGGACAACATGATGCCGGCTTACAATAAATTTGGCGAGGGCGTGTCGTTTCGTGAGAACCCAAACGTGGTCTATCAACGAAGCGGCGTGCACAACGTCTGGATGAAAGTCTTTGTGGAGTACGGTGTTGCGTCGTTTGTCTTGTTTGTACTGATTTGGCTGAGCATCCTGCGACATACATACAGGCTGTGGAAACAACACCGCTTTGATGAGCGCGCCCGCCTTTGGGCAAGTATCGGCTTCGCGTTCTTTATTCCGTACATCCTGATCGACAGCATGGTCTACGAATCGGCGATGACCTACCACATTTACATCCCGCTTTTTGCACTCGTCGCGTGGCTGGTTACCCAGAACGTCACCATGCAAAACGCGCAGCGCGAAGCCCGCGCGGCTTGAGCGTCTTTCGCAACCCGCATCGCTGACAGAGCCCGCCGATGACACAGGTCAGCGTCATTATTCCTGCCTACAACCGCGAAGAGACCATACTGCGGGCTCTGGCCAGCGCGCAGTCTCAAACGCATGAAGATCTGGACATCATCGTGATCGACGATGCGTCAACAGATCGAACGGCGGCAATCGTCCTGGACCAGGATGATTCGCGCGTACGACTGCTGCGCCATACGGAGAATCAGTTCGCCGCTGCGGCGCGCAACACAGGCATGCGCGCGGCCACCGGCGACTACATTGCCTTCCTGGACAGCGATGATGAATGGCATCCTCGCAAACTTGAGACGCAGTTGGCGACCCTTTCTGGGCGCGACACCAGTTGGGCCGCTGTTTACTGCGGCGCGAACCTCTACAAGGACGGCACCACGGCTCCGGAGATTTCCATCCCCGATCGCGAGGGGGATGTGCTGCGTGAATATGTTTGCGGTGACTTTGTCATCTGGACGCCGACGTTTCTGTTCCGTCGCGATATCCTGCAGCGAACCGGCCTGATGGATCCCGCGCTACAGCGCGCCGAAGATCGCGATTTCTTTTTCCGCATCCTGACTCATTTCAAACTCGCGGCCGTGCCCGAACCACTCGTCAACATCTTTCTTGAAACGGACAAGCCGGTGTCGCACGTCGCGCTCGACTCACGGCAACGGCTTCTCAAAAAACACGAACCACTGCTACGGAAACTCGGAACGACGACCCGACGCAAAGCGTACGCGCGGCAGTGGGCATTGCAGGCCGAGCAGTTCGCGATCGACGGGCAGCGCCGCAGCGGCCTTGCATACGCCATCAGGTCGGTCGCTATGTGGCCCTTTCTGCCACCGCGTCGTTACGCCGCGATGGCCTACAAACTTATGCTGGGTCGCGTTCGGAAGCGCTGAGCGTCGAATGGGCGCTCAGGCATTTCCAAAAAACGTCGATAATTGCAATTGCCGACAATCATTCAGGCTGTAGCCGAAGCGATTAGCACGAGCTTCGAGCGCTTCATCAACGCGGAACCGAAGCCTGTTGATCAACCCGCTTCGGTTCTTCTCCCACATCGCAAAGTACTTGTCGTTTACGTTGGCGCGCACATCGTGTCGTATGGGCTGCGATTCCATCTCAAGGAATGACCAGACCTTGTCGATTTCCCGCTGTGGGTGGGCAACGAAGTCCTCATAACGCAGGGCATAGACCTTCTGCAGGGAAGACCGGTCGTCCGCGAAAATCTCATAACCACGCAGGGTGTGCTCAACCAGCCGCTTAATCGAGGTTCGACTCCATTTTTGCGTGGCGTACCCGACGTCAACCGTTTGACTAAAATTAACGACGATTCGGCTTTTCGGAAAGAGCGACTTCTGGAATCGCGTCTTGATCAGGTTGGGTGGACTTTTCTCAATGTAGAAAGGCCGTTCCGTATCGTAGTGCCTCTCCCACTGAGCAAGAAGCCTCTCCGCCGAGGCTGTGGTCGACAAAGGATGCGACTCGTTCATGTAGGCCGCGTCATTGAAAATGTACTTGCCGGGTCCACCGTATGTTTTTGCCGGCTCATAGACCGTCTGCAGTAACTGACCCTCGTCTTCAATGACACCCGTGTCGGAGAATCCGCTGATTAACGGATGTTCCTTCATGATCTCGTGCAACAACGATGTGCCGCTTCGATGATGGCCGGCCAGAAAAATGAAGTTCTTCTCAATCATTGCGTGTCTTCCGAAACCACGGTCACCGCTTGATCCACTGCCCGATTTTGCGCAGCGGTTTGGCAACCGTTGTCCACGGGTAAGGCTCAAGGTGGTTGACCCGCCACGCCTCTCGATCCATGCGATTCGCCGCGAGCCTGTTTGCGACGGACGCATTGCTGACCCCTCCGGCACGCATGTGCACGAGAACGCGAGGGATGTAGCGTGCGCCGACCTTGTGTCGGAGCAAGAAACGCAGCATGAGCTCGTAATCAGCCGCCGACCCCAGCGCAAGATTGAAGTCGCCGAACTCGTCATACAGTTCGCGGCGGACAAAGAAAGTCGGGTGCGGCGGCATCCAGCCCCAGTAGAATTTCTTGGGGTCGAAACGGCCAGATGTCCACCTGCGGGTTACCCGCTCGGTGTCCTCACCGTCGACGTACCAGAGATCCCCGTAGCACGCGCCGATCGAGGAATCCTCGAACGCTCGCGAGACCGCATCGAGCACACCGGATTCAGGGTAAAAATCGTCCGCATTCAGGATACCGACCACATCGCCGTTCGCGATGCGGATACCCTTGTTCATGGCGTCGTACAGGCCATCGTCGGGTTCGGACACCACCTGCGCGAAGTGCGTACGGTGCGCATCAACGATGTGCATGGTGTTATCCCGCGATCCGCCGTCCACAAGGATATGTTCGACCGGCGCGGTCTGGCCGGCTACGCTGCGGATGTTGTCCTCAAGCGTAGCGGCCGCATTGAAGGTGGCGGTGATCAGGGAGAGTGAGACGCTCATTTCGGTGTCCGGACCTACGCTTCGCGCAGCTCGTTTTCGTTGTCCACAAACCACGCGTACGTCTCACGAAC
>JBCCMA010000015.1:0-34392 GCA_039026595.1 Pseudomonadota bacterium | reverse complement strand
GGAACGACACGACGATCAGGACGTTGGCGCACAGCGAGGTCCACGTGAATACCGGCATTTTCATCAGTGTGATGCCGGGTGCGCGCATGCGCATGATGGTGACCACGAAGTTCACGCCGCTCAGCAGCGTACCGATCCCGGATATCTGCAACGCCCAGAGCCAGTAATCGACCCCTACCCACGGACTGTACTCAAGACCGGACAAGGGGGGATACGCAAGCCATCCGGTTGCGGCAAACTCACCGAGGAACAGTGACACGTTCAGCATCAGCGCCGCGGCCACGAAAAGCCAGAAGCTGAGTGAATTAAGAAACGGGAACGCCACATCGCGCGCGCCAATCTGCAGCGGCACGATGATGTTCATCAACCCGATGATCAGCGGCATGGCCACAAAGAAGATCATGATCACACCGTGCGCGGTGAAGATCTGGTCATAGTGCTCGGGTGGCAGATAGCCGGCGCCGCTCTCGCTCGCCACGGCGATGGCCTGGTGTGAGCGCATCAACAACGCGTCGGAGAACCCGCGCAGCAGCATGATGAACGCGGTGAAGATGTACATGATGCCAATCTTCTTGTGGTCCACAGAAGTGAACCACTCCTTCCACAAATACTTCCACTTCCCGTAGTAGGTCAGCGAGGCCAAAAGGCCCAGCGAGCCGATGATCACAACGAAGAAGGTCGTGACCAGAATCGGGTCGTGGTAAGGAATGGAGTCGAGCGTCAGCTTCCCGTAAATCGGGTGTGGGTCTGTGACGATCGTATGATTAGCGGCTGCCATCGACGCCTCCTGTAAATGAGTCGATGATGTTGGTGAACAAGAGCGGGTTTACGGACGAGAAATACATGGGTTTCACATCGCGCGACTTGACGGTCAGTGCCTCGTACTCCGCTTTGGTGAGCGTCTGTTCGGAGGTACGCACTTCCTCTATCCAGCGCTCGAAATCGTAGTTTTCCTTGGCGATCGCCTTGAACTTCATGCCCGAAAAACCGAATCCGCTGTAGTTGGCCGAAAAGCCGGCGTACTCGCCAAGCTCTGTAGCCATCAGGTGTACGCGGTTTTCCATGCCCGACATGGCGTAAATCTGGCTGCCCAAGTTCGGGATAAAGAACGAGTTCATCACCGTCGCGGACGTCACCAGGAACTCCACTGGGGTATCGACCGGCATCGCGATTTCATTGACCGTCGCGATTTCGTATTCGGGATAGATGAACAACCACTTCCAGTCCAGCGCCACGACCTGAATCACCATCGGGTCGTTGTTCGACTGGATCGGCTCCCTCGGGTCGAGCGAGTGGGACGTCGTATAAGTGATGGCCCCGAGGACCAGAATGATGGCCAGCGGAACGCCCCACACCACCGCCTCAATCTTGTTGGAGTGCTCCCAATTGGGGCGGTACTCGCTCTCGTCGTTGTCGGCCCGGTATTTGATTGGGAACCAGACCCCCATCACGATCACGGGAATCACAACGACAAGCATCACCACCACGGAGATGATGATAATTCGCATCTGTTCGGCGGCGATCGGTCCTTTTGGATCGAAAAGCAGCCAATCGCAACCGGTGAGCATGAGGGCAAGCGCGACGATTCCAGTGTTTTTAAATAGCCGTTTCATTGTGTCATGAGTGTGCGCCGGCGCGGCGCGTCGTGCGTCCGTCCAGACCGCAGTTTTGTTACGCCACCGGGGCGCCCTGTCCGTAGTCATCACTTCGGATGAAAGTGTCGAGCCGATGCGCGAGTGGCCGCGTATGCTGCGCTGCACATCGCCTAAATCAGTACGATTGCACAATCGTGGTGCGCCCTCTGCGACCCGGACTGCAATGATATCTGGAATTTCAGGAAAAGGAAAAATATTTAATAGTGAAATAAATCACGGTTCCCATGGAAAGCGGGGAAATTGGTGTAACAGTATGTCTTACATGAAAATTTTTAGGATTATGGCAAGCGAGCCGTCCGTCACCGATTGATGAAATGCGGCTTACTGGCCCACTCTAATGTCACCCGACTCGGCAGGCCCGGTGACGTTGGCCGTGGGTAGGCTAGGTGACGGATGGTAGGGGTCCAGCATCGGTCCGGCGTGGGGCTCATCCGGACCGCGATAACGCGCGATAGAGCGGCTATGAAAACCAAAGCCTGCGATCTGTGCGGCGCCCAAGCGGCCGTGCGCTATCGCATCCAGTACGACCACCGCCGTCGGTGGACGCTAGCCTGTCCTGCCTGTCAGGCCAAATTGTCGGTTTACAATCCGCACTATCGGTACGGCGGGACATGGAAAGGAAAGCGGCATTAGCAGCGCGCTTTGGTATTCAAAACCCGGCAGGTCAGGTCCGGTCGTAGCGAATAAAGTCGGTCAGTACACCGATGCGGTCATAAAGCAGCCTGGCTTCGGCATTGTGGTGTTCGGTGGTCCAGTAGACGGTCGGCGCGCCGTCGCGATCGGCCCGGTCATAAACAGCCTCGATCAAGGCGCGTCCGATGCCCGTGCCGCGAACATCTGGCATGGCGTAAAGGTCCTGCAGATAGCACACCCGCTCCACCTTCCAGCAGGTTGAGTGATAAAGATAATGAACCAGGCCCACGAGCTCCCCGTCCAGTTCGGCGACCAGTCCGAACGGCGACCACGGATCGTCGGACAACAAACGGCTGAACGTGCTGTCGTAAACCTCAGCCCCGAGTTCCGATTTGTAGAACGCAAGGTAGGCCGACCAGAGGTTCGCCCAAGCCTCGCGATCGGCCGCGCGTACGGCCCGAATCAAAGGTTCTCCCATCGCCTGTTTCCGTGCTGACTGGATCAGAGTGACTCGCTTTTCACGATCATCATCTTGTTGGTTTGCATGTCATGCAAAGTGTAAGGGATGCCGCCGACACCCAGACCGGATTCGCGCAGCCCGGCAAACGGCATGGCATCGTCACGAAACGCCGAGTGGTCGTTGATCATCACCGCTGACGCATCCAGCGATTTGTAGAGCCGTAGCGCCGTGTTCACATCGTCGGTGAATGCAGCGGCCTGAAACGCAACGGGCAACTGGTTGGCCCGGTCAATGGCTTCGTCCAGCGTGGCGTAACCATAAACACAAACCACCGGGCCGAACACCTCACGCGTGCTCACGAGCGCATCTTCCGCAGGGTCGAGAAGGACCGTCGGCGCGAAGCAACTTGGCGACAACGTTTTGCCACCGGTCAAACAGGTCGCGCCTGCGTCGATGGCGTCTTCCACCCACTTCGCAACGCGTTCGGTCTCGCCGTGGCGGATCAACGGGCCCACCTCCGTGTCCGGCGACTCGGGCGGGCCCACCACGAGTTGACTGGCGCGTTCCGCCAGAGCGCGGGCAAACGACTCGGCGTCGTCGCGCGGCACGTAGACGCGCTGCACCGATACGCAAACCTGCCCTGCGTGGTAGAAGCCGCCCTTCAGCACGGATGACAATGCGGCGTCCTGATCAAATGGCGGGGCAAGAATCACCGGCGCGGCCCCGCCGTGCTCCAGTGCGCAGCGCGCGCCGGGCGCCAGCTTGCTGCGCAGCATCCAGCCGACACGCGCGCTGCCGATAAAGCTGAAAAAGCCAACGCGGACGTCGCTGACCAGCGCCTGCGCCGTATCGATATCCTCGGCAATGACCACCTGGCCCCACTCGGCGGGCAGGCCCGCCTCGCGAAGTAACTCTACAAATCGGACGCACGACAGTGGCGTGTCTTCCGCGGGCTTCACCACAAAGGGGCAGCCACTGGCCACGGCTGGACCCACCTGGTGCACGATCAGATTCAATGGATGGTTGAAGGCGCTGACGGCGACGACCACGCCGACGGGTTCTTTTTGCGTGACAGCGAGTCGACCGGCCGTCGCGGCCGTGGTGCCCACGGGGATGACATCCCCGGCGTGCGCGCGCATGCCTTCGATGCACAGCTTTACGCCGTCAATCGCGCGGAGCACTTCGACTTTGGAGTCGGTGTAGGGTTTGCCGCCTTCGGATGCGGCGAGGACCGTCAGTTCTTCAACGCGCTCGGTCATGAGTTCGGCGGTTCGCTCGAGGATCGCAAGCCGGTTGGGCAGGGTGAGCCAGCTCTTGCGGTCGCGGAAAAGTCGGAACGCGGTGGTCATCGCGTCCTCAACGTGCGCCGCGTCGGCCGTCTCGAGCGTCTCAAGCTCGCGGCCGTCATATGGCGAGGTCACCGTTCGACGACCGGCCGCCGGTCGCTCTGTTTGCAGCATCAGTCCGACCATTGGAGGTCTCCCAGCTTGGCGGTCAGGAGCGCGTTCTCGCGGTAGTCGATGGGAATCACGACAAGACTTGGGCCATCTTCGTTGAACGCTTTTTCAAGCGTGTCGGCCAGGCGCGCCGAACTGGGTTCGAAATGGCCATGCCAGCCGAACGCGTCGGCCAGTTTCACCCAGTCGGGATTGGTAAAGGCCAGATCGGTGTGTTTGCCAAAATGGCTCTCCTGCTTCCACGCGATCAGGCCGTACGCCATGTCTTCCCAGACCATCACCACGATGTTGCTCTTGAGGCGTGCGGCTGTTTCCATTTCCTGCGCGTTCATCATGAACCCGGCGTCGCCGCAGATCGCCAGGATGCGTCGCTCGGGATAAACCAGACTGGCTGCGATGGCGCCGGGCAGGGCGAAGCCCATTGAGCAGAAGCCGTTGGGGATCAAACAGGTGTTGGGCTCGTGGCACTGATAGTGGCGCGCGATCCACATCTTGTGCGCGCCGACATCCGACAGCAGGACGTCGTGCGGGCCCATGACCTGTCGCGCATCCCACAGCGCTTTTTGCGGTTTGATTGCCCCTTCGGCGTCATCGTCCCGGTATTCCGCGAAGTCCTCCGCCATGCGTCCGCGCAGTTCGCGCTGGAGTGCCACGTCGTAGTCCGGCAAGCCGTGCTCGGCCACGCGTTCATTGAGCATCCAGAGTGTGTGCGCCAGATCGCCGATTAACTCGGTCTGCGGATGGTAGTGCTCGTCGATTTCGGCCGGCAAAAAGTCCGCGTGGAGAATGGTCTTGTCCGCGTTGGCGTTCCACAGTTGCGGGTGGTACTCCACCATGTCGAAACCCAGCGTGATGACCAGGTCGGCATTGTCGATCGCTTTGTTGATGCGGTCCTTGGTGCCGAGTCCGACGGTGTACAGGCAGTAGTCAGCGTCCATGTCGACGCAGCCCTTGGCCATAAACGTGCTGATCACGCCGATGCCGGTGGCATCGCAAAAACGGCGCAGCTGTTTGCTCGCGCGACGGCGAATGCACCCGTTACCGGCGATGATGACGGGGCGCTTTGCCTTCGCGAGCATCTCGAAGCCCTGATTGACGATCTTGTCGTCGGGCACGGAGCGGCGAAACCGTCGCGGCGTCATCGGTTTTCCGGTGGCGTCGGCGGCGGCGATGTCTTCCGGCAGTTCGATGTGCACGGCGCCCGGTTTCTCCGTGCGCGCCAGGCGCACGGACTTGCGCACAATCTCAGGGATCGTGTCTGCGTTCAGGATGGTCGTCGCCCACTTGGTTACGGGCCGGAACATGCTGACCACGTCCATGATCTGGTGCGATTCCTTGTGCAGCCGATCGGTCGACCCCTGACCGGTCAGCACCAGCATAGGCGCTCGGTCCATATTTGCGTCGGCGACGCCGGTGATGAGGTTGGTGGCGCCCGGGCCAAGCGTGCCGAGCGCGCCTGCGGGATTTCCGGTCAGTCGACCGTAGATTTCGGCCATGAATGCGGCGCCCTGTTCATGGCGCGTCAGGATAAATTTGATCTGTTCGGAAGTCTCCAGAGAGATCATGAAGTCGGCGTTCTCTTCTCCGGGCACGCCGAAGATGTATTCAATGCCTTCTTCCTCGAGGCAGCGGACGAGCAGGTCGGATGCTTTCATCAATTTTCCTGTTTTGGGTTCCCTGTTGATTTTCGGCGGCAATCGTCGCTAATCGCTATTTTTACCGCCATTTATTGGCCATTCTCGGATAATTTCGTTCCGCGAACGCCGCGGTGAGGATTCGGTTCGGCCTGCACCGAACGGATCGCCCGCGTCGGGGCGGGAGTGTGCGCCCCGCAGCGGTTATTGTCATCACGGGTGCCCGATCGGGCCACAAGTGTGACGCTGGGCGGTGCGCTCACTGCATTTGCAATTAAAACTCATTATCATCTGTCGAAGTAATTTGTTTCTAAATGTCGCGCTGGCAAAATGCGGGCGCGAACACATCCGGAGAAACCCATCGTGAAGATAGGCATGGTTTACGGCAGCACCACGGGCAACACGCGCGACGCCGCCCGTGCGATCCGCGCCCAGCTTGAGGGCTACGTGGACGAAATTTTTGACGTCGAGGGCCTTGAGCTCGCCAAGCTCACTGAGTTTGACGTACTGCTCGTGGGTATCCCCACCTGGGACATCGGCGAGCTGCAGGAGAGTTGGGATCAGTGCATCGAGAAACTCGATGATCTCAGTTTTGACGGCAAGCAGGTCGCGTTTTTCGGTGACGGTGACCAGTGCAGTTATCCGTTCAACTTTCAGGATGCGATGGGCATCCTGCGCGACCGGTTCGTCGCTCGCGGTGCCACCGCCGACATTGGGCACTGGCCGACTGATGAATACGATTATCAGGAGTCGCGCGCCATCGTTGACGGGATGTTCTGCGGATTGCCGCTCGATGATCTGTACCAGCCCGAGCAGACCGAAGAACGGATTCAGATCTGGGTCGAGCAGATCCTTGAGGAACTCGGGATTACCGAGTCACAGGAAGAAGCCCAGGGCGGCTAACGCCAAAACGGCGGCACAGGACTGTGCCGCCGTCGTCTACTGGAATCAGGCCGCGAGGGATGTCGCGACCCGTTGCTGCCACTGTTTGAGCAGGCCGCCCCACTCGCTGCCACGCCGTTCCAGAATCGAGCCCGCGATGACAGCGGTAACGCCGAGAGCTGACAGCGCCATCCAGTTGGCGTGCATCAATGCATCGAGCACCGACGGGCCGCCGTGCAGCATCGCTGCGATGATCATGACCGAACCCGAGAGTGCCGGCGTGCCGCGCTTGAGTAGGGCGCTGGCACCGAGCAGCAGCAGGCCAACGAAAAGCAGCGCGGCCGATGCGACGAGCGCGGAATTAAGCAGCGCGCTACCAATGAACCCGAGCGCGAGCGCCGTTGAGATCAGGCCGATGCTCAGGCGGTGCAACCAGAGAGGTTGCGCGCGCCGGGCAACGTCGCCCGCCAGCGCCGCAAACACGAGTGAGGCCGCCGCCGGCAACCACTCTCCGTACAGCACGCGTTCTAAGGACGCCGCCGCGGCAAGCGCCGTGAGCGCGGCAAGCGGCAGCGACAGTCCGTTCAAAAACGTGACCAGTCGTTCGCCACGGGAAGGCAGCGTGGCCAGATGGCGCAGTCCGGCGAAACCGGTGGCCAGCACCAGCGTGATCGCGAGCGCGCTGACGTCGTAGAACGCGAGACTCCGCACGGCGATGATCAGCGTCGGCGCAAACAAAGCCGTCAGTGCGAAGCGGCCTTCCGGCGTGCTGAGCGCCACATCGTGGCGCGTCAACCGCCGGGTCAGCACCATAGCCGCCAGTGCCCCAACCAGTGCCAGTGCGGCGGCGAACGTCGACGCGCGCAACGGTACGAGCAATACCGCGTTGAGCAGCAGGAATCCCATCGCCAGAGACGATGCGCTGGCACGCGCCATCACCGCGAAGCAAAAACGTGCCACCAGTGCGAGTGCGGCGGTGGCCAGCACCACGGTCAAGCCGATGGCACTGGCATCTCCGATGGTCCATTGCGCAAACGCCGGGTACGACCCTGTCACACCATCGATGGGGGCAATCGAGTAGATCAGGGCGCCAAGGATGGTGAAGTTGGCGGGGATCGACAGCAGCGCAAGGCCGAAAAACACGCGGGCACCCTTGGTCTCGCGCAGTCCGTGTGAAAGCGCGAGGCCGCCCGCGCACAGCAGCGCGGTTTGACCCAGCAGCTTCAGGTAGCGCATCACGTCGTTTCCCTCGCTCCAGCCCTGAAGCAGGAAAAGCGACATGGCGCTGACCACGCTCAATGCGCCGGCAAAGCGCAGGATGCGCGGAAGCGTGAACACCGTATCGCGCGGCGCCGGCTCCATGTCCGTCGGTTCACCCGGTACGTCGAGCGCGTGCGGCGTCACGGTCGGCTGATCGGGTATGCCATGGTTCATTTGAGGCTGACTGACCGAACTCATTGGGTCTCTCCATCGCGTCGCATCAGGTCCGCCAACTCGGCCTTCAGATCGGCGTGCTTTTCATCGCACGCGAACTCACGTTCGAGACGGTCCGGAAGTGCCGCTGCGTCGGAACGAATCTCAGACTCGCTGAGCTGAATGTCCCAACGCTCAAACGTGTCGTCCAGATCGTTCTGGCTTTCCACTCGGGCCATTGCATCCATCGCCTCAGTGACCGACGCGCGGGACCGCATCAGGTTGCGCTGGCGGCTGATCGCGCGAATGCGCTCCTCGATCTCACGCGTCTGGGCGTCGAGCTTTGCTTCGAGCGTTTTATGTTCGTCAATTGACACGTCCAGCGCCTCGATTTGCGCTGTGCAATCGCGACGACGTTTCAGGCAATCCAGCGCGCGCGCCTCGTCGTCCTCAGCAACCTGGCGCGCTCTGGTGGCCCATTTTTCGGCGGCCGCCGCCGCATCGTCGCGACGTTTGGTCAGGGCACGACCGTCGCGCCGCACGCGTTCCAGCCGTACGCGGAAGGTCGCCGATGCGCGTTGCGCGTCCTTCAGCGCCGCGTCGACGATGGCGTCGTGGTTCTCAATCCTGTTGACCGCTTTGTCGACGCTGGCAGAAACCGTGGTGGTGAAGCGTTTGAACATTCCCATAGCGAACTCCGTAATCCGTAAAGACGCTCTCCACGCTAGGGGTGAGGGCTGGAATCAGCAACTTGAATATAAGAAGTCGGGATTAACGAGCCTCAAGTTCAAAAATATTGTACTGTCCCCGTCGTTATGCTGAATTCCGCCCGTCTTGTGGCCACACTCAAGCGCGAGCTGCGCGCCCGCGCGCTGACCTATCGCGACCTCGCGGGTCTGCTGGACCTGTCCGAATCAGCGGTCAAGCACATGTTCTCCACGGCCAATTTTTCGCTGCGTCGGCTGGACAGTGTTTGCGACGCGCTGGGCCTGGATATCGGCGAGCTGGTTGCGCTGAGTGAGGCGCACGCCCCGCGCCTCGAGCGACTGCCGGCGGAGTTCGAGGACGAGATCGTGGGCGATATCCGTTTTCTGCTGATCACGTACTGCCTCGTCAACCACTGGACGTTCGATGAGATTGTGGCGCGCTACCGCATCGAGCGTGCGGAAGGCTTTCGGTACCTGCGTCGGCTGGACCAAATGAAGATCATCGAGGTGCTGCCGGGCGATCGCGTACGATTACTGATTGCCAGCAATTTTGCGTGGCGCAAGAACGGTGCCATGGAGCGGTTCTTCAATCAGCGCGTGCAAACCGATTTTTTCAAGCACGACTTCACAGCGGACGGGTCGCTGCGTATCGCCAAGAACGGCATGCTGTCCAAAAAAGCGCAGCATCAACTGGCCGACAAGCTGAGGGCCATCGGCGAGTTGTTTGATGACACGTCTTTTGAAGAACGAAAACTGTCTGCGGATGACAAGCACGGCACGACGATGGTGCTGGCACTTCGGCAGTGGATTTTCGAAGGGTTCCGCGAGCTTGAACGCCCCGAGGCCGCCCGTCGATGAGTGATTTCCGCTGCGAAAACTGCGGCGCGGAGCTTGTGCCAAGGCTTCCCACTTCGCGTGTCGTGGAGTGTGCCCAGTGTTCCAGTACGTCGATGCTCATTGACGACGTGTTCCGACTTGCCGGCGAGCGCGGCGTGTTCCACCGGGACGACGGGTTGATCACGCTGGGAGATCGTCTGCGCGTGGGATCGGCGATTCTCGAGACGGTGGGGCACTGCCAGTTCGATTACGGGCGCGGCGCGTGGGACGAGTACTGGTGCATCGACCACAATAATGATGGCTACTGGCTCAGCGCCGATGAAGGCGACTACGCGGTGGAGCAGCGTGTGGTGCATCCGGACGGACGTTTCGAGCCCGGCGCGGAGACCGTGATCAGCGGCAAGCGCTACAAAGCCGTCGAGGTGGATCGTGCACGGTGCGTGGCCTTCCGCGGGGAGTTACCCGAGATTCTCGAGCTGGGTGATGAGCACGACTACGTCGTGTTTGCGGGTGACCGCAAACGAATGGCGACACTTGAACGCTGGTCCGACGGCCACGCGTGGACCGTCGGTCACTGGTACAGCGCGTGGGACATAAAGAAACTGTGAGCGACGCGCAGACCAAAACGCTCAACTGCACGCAATGCGGCGCGGGTCTGTCCGTCTACGGCGGCGGGCGGGTCAAAGTGCATGTGTGTTCGTACTGCGGAGCGGCGCTCGATGCGCAGGCGGACTTCAAGGTACTGGCGCGCTATGCGGATCTGCCGCGCCCTGACTCACCGTTTGAGTTGGGCCGAAAAGGGCGCATTAACGGTGTAATGTTCACCGTGATCGGCACCATCGGCTGGCGCGAAATCTATGGTGGCAAGGCGTGGACCTGGGTCGATCATCAGGTCTACTCGCCCACCCACGGCTACGCCTGGTTGACCTGGGAAGACGGGCACGTGGTGTTCACACGCAAGGTGCGCGGCCGGGCGCTGCCGCCGTGGCTCACCCCTAGATTTATCGAAACCACCGAATTTCGACCCGAGGTGGTCTTCGAGGGTCTGCAGTACACGTATTACTCGAGCGGTCAGCCGCGGCCGTCGTTCATCGAGGGTGAGTTCAACTACGTGCCGGCACTGGACGATCGTCCCGGCTACGTGACGTTCGCCGGTCGGGATGGCGTGTTCCGCATGGTGGGCAAGGATCAGGAGCGGGAATACGAGCGGTCGATCCACCTGCCCCGTGATCGGACGCTGCGCGCCTTCGGAGCGCTGCCCAAAAAATGGGGTCGAGCCAAAGGCGTGCACATCACCCAGCCGTTCGAGCGCGGGCCGCTGGCCGGGTTTGCGCGCAACGCGCTTCTGGCTGGGGCGGCTGCGGCGCTGATCATGGCGCTGTTGTTTCGATCGTTTGGCACCGTTATCGCACGTCAGAGTCTGGAGATCGGCGAGCAGGTGCAGCGTATCCCGTTCGTGGTGTCCCGCGACGCCGGTCTGCTTCAAATCGATGTGACCACCAACGTCCGGAACGGATGGGTGTGGTTTGAGGGGGACGTGCTGAACGCGGCGGGTGAGACGGTGGCGGCGTTCGAAGACGGGGCGCAGTATTACACTGGACGGGAGGGCGGCGAGCGCTGGACCGAGGGTCGTCGAAAGATGCGCGTGAGAGCTAACGTCCCGGCCGCCGCGTACACGCTCGAAATTGCGATGCCGGAGAACGTGGGCGATGCACGCTGGTCGGGACAGCCGGCCTCGTCTGCTGGTGTGGTGATCATCGAAGGGGTGGCGGCGGTCTCTTGGCTGGTGTACGCGGCCCTGGGTCTGGCCGCGGGCGGTTTGGCGTTTCTCATGCAGCGGTGGGTTCATGACGGTCGGCGCTGGCAGGGCAGCGACTGGAGCGACGAGGAGTAGCGTTTATGCGGGCCGTTATTGTTCTGGTCATTGTGGGCATCATCGGCGGCGCGGCGGCGCTGAGTTATGTGGGCGTGTCCGGCGAAAGCAAATCGGTCAAGGCGGCCAAGTCGACCCGGGTCGGCTCCGGCGGCGGCTACATCGCCGGCGGTCGCGTCAAGTAGTTGTCATTAGTGGAGAGGCGAGATGGGTTTGGGTGAAAAATTGGTGCTGGTGGAAATCGTCTCAACGATCATCTACGTGTTTATCGGCATAGCGCTTCTTTGCATCAGTTGGTTAATCGTCGAGTGGATTACGCCGTTCTCGCTGCGGCGTGAAATTGAAAAAGAAAAGAACCTGGCGATCGCTGTGTTGATGGGGGCGCTGTTTCTCGCACTGTCCATCATCATTGCTGCGGTTATCGTGAGTTGACGGATCGGCCCGACCGGGGCGGTGCGTGGTTATTGGCGGCCACCTTTCTGGTGGCCATCGCCGGCCTTGTATATGAACTGATCGCGGGGACGGTCGCAAGCTATCTGCTGGGCGACAGCGTCACCCAGTTCTCACTGGTAATCGGTTTGTTCATGACGGCCATGGGGCTTGGGGCCTGGCTGTCGCGATTTGTTGACGTGCCCGAACAGGGGTTTGTGTGGTCACAGACCGGGCTGGGGCTGGTCGGGGGGTTCTCGGCGCCCGTGCTGTTCCTGGCGTTTGCCTACGTTGGCAATCTACAGGTGATTCTGTTTGCGGTGGTCGTGGCGGTCGGCGTGCTTGCGGGCCTTGAGATTCCGTTGATTACCAGGATGCTCAACGAACGCGACTCGCTGAAGCACATCGTGTCATCGGTTTTGGCGGTGGACTACGCGGGCGCTCTGGTAGCCGCCGTCCTGTTCCCGTTGTTAATTGTTCCACAGCTCGGGTTAATGCCCGCCAGTCTTGCGTTCGGCGTGTTGAATCTGCTCGTAGCGGGTATGACCATCTGGTTATTCCGCGCCACGCTCGGTCCGGTGATCAAAGCGGTCTGGTTTGTGGGTCTGGTCGCACTGGTGGCCGGCCTCTTTGGCAGTCAGCGCATTGTGGCGTTTTCGGATGCGGCGTTGTTTGAAGATGAGGTTATCTTGTCGGAGGACACGGCCTATCAGCGGATTGTGGTCACCCGATTCAAAGAGCGCTATCGCCTTTTTCTGAACGGCGCGATTCAGTTCGATACGCTCGATGAGTACCGCTATCACGAGTCGCTGGTGCATCCTGCGATGGCCTCTGCGGGATCGATTTCGCGGGTGCTGGTTCTGGGGGGCGGTGACGGTATGGCGGTGCGCGAAGTGCTCCGCTGGGCCGGGGTGGACCGCGTGACGCTGGTCGATCTCGACCCGCGGGTGACGGAGCTGTTTCGTTCGCGGCCGCAGCTCGTTGCGCTCAACGAGGGCGCTCTGAGCGATCCGGCTGTTCGCATCGTGAACGCCGACGCATGGACGTTTGCGGTGGACGACGATCAGATCTACGACGTGATCATTCTGGACTTGCCCGACCCGCGCACCGTGGGGCTGTCGAAGTTGTACAGCCGGGAGTTCTACGCGCGACTGGCTGAGCGCACCCGGGACAACACCGTGTGGGTGACGCAGGCGGGCTCGCCCGTTTTCGCTCGTGAGGCGTTCTGGTCGATCGAGCGTACGCTGGCCGGTGCGCGCAACCCGTTTGAACCTGACGAGGGCATGGCGACCGTGCCCTACCATGCGTACGTGCCTAGTTTTGGTGATTGGGGTTTTGTGATCGCCGCGCCCGGCGGCACTCCGCGCTGGCGGCGCGACCTGCCAGAAGGCATTCGGTTCGTCAGTCGTGAAGGCTGGGCCGCGATGCGGTCGTTTGCGGCGGATACCGACGCGGTGGATGTGGCGCACAACTCCATTCGCGATCACAAGTTGTTGCGCTACTACGAGCAGGGATGGGCAGATTGGTATGAATGAGCCGAATCAGGGGCGCCACCTCTTGCTGGACCTGCACGAGGCGTCGGGTCTTGCCGATATGGAGCGAATCGAACAGGCCCTGCGCGATGCGGCCGCCGTGATCGGCGCGACGCTGCTGGATATCAAGCTGCATAAGTTCACTGGAGCGGGCGGGATCACCGGGGTGGCGACGTTGGCGGAGAGCCACATCAGTATTCACACCTGGCCAGAGCGCGCGTTCGCCGCCATCGATATTTTCGTCTGTGGCGATTTGGACCCGGCGGACGCGGTCGGGGTTCTGGACGCCGCCTTTCGACCGGGACAGCGCGTGATCAAGATCCTCGGTCGGGGAAAGCCGGGATTGCCCGAGCTGGCGTGACCGTATGCCGTCATGAGATCTGGGGTCTTGGCAGGCCAGGAGTCGCTTGCTAGATTATCTCGAAGTAAAGATATTTTTTGTCGAGATATTTGATGTCGAAAGTCACGCTGTTCCCGGCCAATCGCCGCGACGCCCGCGACGGTGATCTGATCGACCAGCTCATCGCAGAGTGGAAGGCGGTGGCGCCCGAGCTCGATACCGATGCCATGCACGTGGTGGGGCGGATCATGCGTATCGGCGAGGCCCTGAGTGTGCAGGCGGCCGATTCCGTGGCGCCGTTCGGGCTGAGCTACACCGAATTCGATATTTTGGTCACGATGCGCCGCGCCGGCGCACCGTACCGGCGCACGCCCAGCCAGATACGCGACGCGGTACTGCTGACGTCCGGAGCGATTACAGCCGCGCTGGACCGGCTGACCGAGCGCGGACTTATCACCCGGGTGAATGATCCGAAAGATCGCCGTGTGCGCGCCGCGCAGCTCACCAGCAAGGGTATCCAGCTTTCCTACGACGCCGCAAAGGCGCGTTTCGAGTCGGCGGCTGAAAGCCTTTTTGCACTTAAGAAAACCGAATTACGGACTCTGCGATCGTCGCTCGAATCCCTCACGCGCGCTCTGCAGGCCACATCCGCCGACCGAGATAACTGATCCATGATTCGCGTTGTCGGTTGAAACCGGGCTTCACCCGCCCGCCGATACCGCACCCGAGATGATTACCTTTCGGGCCGTTTATTTGACTTTGCTGTTTCCAGACCGGCGCGAGCGGACGCGCTCCACCACGCTTCGAACCGCGCGGTGCAGGTGGGCCACAGGTCTCCGCCGGTAGACATTCACATGGTCAATGGGTCGGCTGTGGGTCGACCACTGGAGCTGCACCTTGTTGGCTTTGGTGTAGAACTCGAAGTCGCGGATGCTCTGGTCCTCGAAGTAGGCCTTCAGCACATCGTGCAAAAGCAGTCGGCCGGGCGCGTACTTCTTGTATTCCTCGTCGTAGGTGGTTTTCAAAAGGACCGCGACGGTCCCGGACTGAATGACCAGAAACGAGCCGACCAGCATGTCGCCGAATGACATTTCGAACACGCGCGCGGCGCCGGTGGCGGCGAAGTCGCTGAGCACATCGCGGTAAAAGTGACCCTGCTCGTTATCGATGTGGATGTTTGTGCCTTCGGCGGCCTTCCAGCCGCGGCTTTCGATGTCGCCGTAGCGTGCGAGCCCCCGAACCACATCGTCCACCGACGACAGGATCGCAAAATGAGGAGGCAGGTCGTCCTCGTTCGCAAAACGAAAATAACGCCGCACATTGCCGCGCAGGTTCTTGGCGCGGGCCTGCCAGTACGCCTCGAAACTGCCTTCGATGCGCATGCTCATGGTGGTGGCGTACGGCACGCGCTCAATCTCGGCCGACGCCGTCGACAACGTGGGGTGGTACAAGTCATCAAAATGAAGAGCGGCGAATAGCTCGGTCCGGCAGGTGGCGGCGAGCCGCGCCAGGCTGCTGGCGTCCAGCTCGTCTGTGTCGGCGATGAGCATGGCCATCGGGATCTGGGACGGCGTGAACGTCTGCGAGCTAAGACGACCCGCCGGCGACACGATGGCCATCGCCTCGATCGGGCCATCGGCCACGGCGAGTTTCACGGTGTCATCGGCAAAGTGCTTGAGGACATTGCGCACCCAGCGCACGTCCAGCAGCGGATGGCCAAAGTAGCGCTGCTCGCAGAGCGCCTGCCAGCGGTCTTCGAATTGCTCAAAAGCCTGCCAGGGGTGCAGCGTCCAGTTCATGACCGATCCACCTGCTGGAGCCATTCGCCCAGTTGATCCATGTCGTCGTTTTCGAGGTCCTGATGGCAGGGCAGTTGAATTAGCGATTCGCGCAGCACATTGCTGACCGGGCAGGCGTCCGTCGCAAGCGTGTCCCAGCGCCATATGGGCATGCCCAGTTGCTTTAGCGCGCGGAAGTCGCGTTGCGGTCGCTTGAGTCTCAAGAGATAGACGTAGGGTACGCCGTCGTAGGGGAAACCGCCGCCGGCTGGGACCATATTTGTCAGTGTTGAGACATATGCGTGCAGTCGGTTGGCGTTGATCCGGCGGCGCGCAATCATGTCCTCGACGTCCGAGCGGTTCAGCTGGAAGCCGGCCGTCAGACTCATGGGTGCACGCGAGTGCAGTCGCGCAAATCGCGGGTCCAGATAGTCGCCGCCGTGATCGGCGGACTCGGGTTCGTCGGCGACAAACTCCGGTGGTGTCGTCGGCACGTTGGCAAAGCGGGCGCTCTGCTCAAGCGTGTTCTTGGCGATCTTCAATTCGTAGCGCAGCTCGCGATTGGCCGGGCTGGGTACGGGGTGCCCGTTACAGCGCAATGCGCCGCCGTCGTAGATGGGATAGAACTTGCGCAAACTGGCCATGGCGTAGTCGCCCCAGCCGCCGACGTCGCCGAAAAGAGCGTGCGCGCAATCTTCAATCAAGGTGACGCTGTGCGCCTCGCAGAGCTCGCGCAGAGCCTCGAAATTCTGGACGAACCCGAAAAAATGCACGCCGACCATGGCGTCGACGTGCTGGATATGGCGCCGCACATCGTCGAGGTCGGGGCTTAGGTCCGGTCCCAGCTTGTAAAACACAGGGCGATCGCCCGCGTGCGCGACCGGGTCGATCATCGACATGCAGTGGTAGGACGGGACCAGCACTGCCCGGTGCGTGCGCCGTGGTCTGAGCTGCAGCGCCAGCTGCTGGGCGAGGCGGCCGCTGCGCAGCCTCACGACGTCGCCGGTCGCACCAAAATCGCCCATGGAATCGCCTTTTGACGCGGGCCGGGGCCAGGTCGGGAGCGGCAGCATGGGAATGTGGCGAAAGGTCGATGCGCGCATGGAATCGGACTCGCGGCGGGCTCGCAAGGCTATCACGCAGCTCCCTCAGGCCGCTCGGGATTAGACAAAATTTTAAAGGTTGGTTTGCGGGGGTGTGACCGGCGTCACTAGTCGGGCGACCTGGCGGCAATCGCGGACTTCAGTTCGCCGACAAGATCAGGCCCACGGTAAATAAAGCCGGTATAAATCTGGATCAGATCGGCGCCGGCGTCGAGACGCTCCCGCGCATGGTTTGCTGTGCTGATCCCCCCAACGCCGATCACGGCGAGGTCATTTGGTGCGTGGTTTCGAATAAGGCGGACGACGTCCGCCGCCCGGTCGCGAACCGGCGACCCGCTCAGCCCACCGGCGCCGATCGCCTCGATGGTGCGATCGTCGGTGGCAAGTCCGGTGCGACCGATTGTGGTATTGCACGCCACAATACCGTCGATGCCCAGTTCGCTGACCAGTTTGACGGTGTCAATGATCTGCTCGTCAGACAGGTCGGGTGCGATTTTCAGAAGAAGGGGGCGCGCGTCGCCGCCGGTACCGTTTTCATCACGCAGTGTTGTCAGCAGTTCGGTCAGCGGTCCTCTGTCCTGCAGGCTGCGCAGGCCAGGCGTGTTCGGTGAGCTGACATTGACCACAAAGTAGTCAACACGGTCGCGCAGACCGCGGAAACAGGTGAGGTAGTCGTCCGTCGCGTGCTCATTGGGCGTGTCCTTGTTCTTGCCGATGTTGCCACCGACGATCAGGCCGGGCGGTCGCTTGGCCAGGCGCTCGCGCACGGCCTCGAGTCCGTCGTTATTGAAGCCCATGCGGTTGATGAGGGCGCCGTCTCTTGGCAGTCGGAACAGTCTCGGTTGGGGATTGCCGTCCTGCGGCCGCGGTGTGACCGTGCCAATCTCAACAAATCCGAAGCCGAGCGCCTGCATGGCGTGCAGGTAGCGGGCGTCCTTGTCGAACCCCGCAGCCAGCCCGACACGATTCGGGAAGGTCAATCCCAATAGGTCGAACGGGCGATCTGCGCGCGCCGCACCCCAACGGCCAGCGATCAGCTGGCGGGTAGGGGACACCGATGTCCAGAAATTGAGTTGGCGTGTAATCAGGTGGTGGGCGCGTTCAGCGTCCAGATGGAACAGCAGCGGTCGGAGCAGGGCGTACATGGCGCAGGCAGGTCCAGATGCGGCGACGCGGTACAGCGCCGCGCGCATGGTCGCGCGATCCACATTCCCGATCAATGGGGCGTCGGCAACCGGGCGTCATAATAAGTTTACGTCCATTTGTATTGACACTATACTGAACTGCGGTTCGCGATCCGCCAGCGGAGAAGACACATGGATTTTAACCCCACCAGCAGCATTGACTTGGCGGAGGTCCTCTTCACCCTTTTCTGGGTGTTTTTTGCAGCATTGGTTATTTACATCCGTCGTCAGGACAAGCGGGAAGGCTACCCGCTCGTATCCGAACGATCGGCAAACATCACAGTTGAAGGCTTCCCGGGCATTCCGGCGCCCAAGACCTTCCTGCTTCAGCATGGCGGCACGGCACAGGCGCCACGCGACGAGCCACCCGAGCTGGATGTGGCTGGCAAACCGGCGGGGCGCTTTCCCGGTGCGCCTCTCGACCCCACGGGCGACCCGCTCGTCGACGGCCTCGGGCCGGCCGGCTATTGCAACCGGGTTAACGAGCCGGACTTGACGTTTTATGGCGAGAAGCGCGTGCTGCCATTGCGCATTCTCACCGACTTCCACGTTGACAGCCGCGACCCGGACCCGCGTGGCATGCCCGTCATGACCGCCGAAGGCGAAACGGTTGGCACGGTCACCGACCTGTGGGTCGACCGATCGGAGCCGCAGATCTACTTCCTTGAGGTCGACCGCAACGGGGCCGGAAGCAACGTTCTTGTTCCCTTCTGGTATGCCAACGTCAACAAGAAAGAGCGCACCATCAACGTGAAAGCGGTCTATGCCGACCAGTTTGGTCGTGCGCCGGTGTTGCAGTCGCCGGATGAGATTACGCGTCTGGAAGAGGACCGGATCTGCGCGTACTTCGCCGGTGGCATGTTCTGGGCCGATGACGCCCGACGGGAGCCCGTATTTTGAGACTTCACGTTGACGAAAACATGCCCAATCCGCTGACGGAGCTTCCGCGCGGAGAAAACATCGTCTGGCAAGGGGTGCCTGACTGGAAGCCGTTCGCAATACACGCGTTCCATGTGCGCAAGCTTGCGATTTACTTCGGTGTTCTGCTGGTCTGGAATTGGGCAAATGGCGCGGGCGTGGAGACGCAGATCGGCTATTTGACCCTGGCTGCCATAGCGCTCGGGATCGTCACTTTGCTGGCGTGGGCGATGGCGAGGTCCACGACCTACAGTATTACCAACAAGCGGATTGCCATGTCGTTTGGCGTGACGATGCCCATGTACGTCAACATTCCTTTCTCCGAGATCAAAAGCATCGATCTCAAGCTGCGCAAGAGCGGCGTGGGCGACATCGCGATTTGCCCGCATAAACGGCGTGATTTGTCGTTTTTTCTGACCTGGCCACATGTGCGTGCCTGGCGTTTTCGTCCGGTTGAGCCGTTGTTGCGCTGCATACCCGACGCTACGACGGTCGCACGCGGGCTGGTTCATGCGATGCAGGCCGACGCCGACAGACGCGCCGCCGACGATGAGGACGTGCGGATTGTCCACGATGGTCCGTCCGTGCAAAACGCGGAAATGGCTGAGTCGGACCTCCCGCCTGCGCCGCCGGCATCGTCCTGGCCGGCTTATGCGGCGCTGGGCCTTGTGGCGTTTTCGCTGGTGTCCGTCTTCTATATCCAGTCGACCAAGTCGGTGGGCGCTACGCCGGCTGGTGTGGCGGCGTCGCTGCAGTCCGATGCCGTTCAGGTTCTGCATCTCACGTTTGAAGATCAGCAGAACGGCGATGTGCACGTTTTTGATGCTGAAAGAGGCGAGCTGCTGGACACGTTACCCTCAGGTACCAACAACTTTCTGCGTGTGGCTCTGCGCGGTTTGATCCGCGCGCGTGTCACGGATGGGGACACAAGTCGCCAACCGTTTATCCTTCAGCGCCAATCGGATGGTGTGGTCATCCTGCTCGACCCGGTAACGTCGCGCACGATTGATCTGCGCGCGTTCGGACACCAGAGCGCAATGTCCTTCATTCGTTTTCTGGATTTGCAGAATTCGGATGTGGCTGCAAATCGCGGTGGGGCGGCAGGCGCCTCGGGCGACGCGTCGCTCACGCCCTGAAACCCTTTATTTGCGCTGTATAAACGCCGCTGTTTCAGCGGCGTTTTTGTTTGTGGGCCTCTCGCATGCGGGCGCCGGGAGCCGCGTGGTTTGAAGCGCTGTTCCAATCGTGTCGCGTCATTGCGCACCCCATAACCCGTGTGTATAGTTTGGCTGACAATAAATAATGTCAGTATTTATTGACGGTATTTCAGCGGAGCCGCGCCGCACGGAATGTCGCAGAAGTTAGGACAATTTTCAGTCGGAGATAGACCGATGGCCATGCTGAGCTTTGAGAAAAAATACCGGGTGCGCGGCGGCACGCTACTCGGCGGGGACCTGTTCGATTTTTGGGCGGGCCCGTTCTATGTCGGGTTTTTCGGTGTCACCGGCGCATTTTTCACGCTGTTAGGTACCGCGCTTATTTTCTACGGTGCGGCAATCGGCCCCACCTGGAACATTTGGGGCATTAATATTTTGCCCCCGCCGGTCAGTGAGGGGCTCGCGCTCGCGCCGTTAAAAGAGGGCGGTCTCTGGCAACTCATTACCATCTGCGCGATCGGGTCCTTCGGTTCGTGGGCGCTCCGAGAAGTCGAGATCTGTCGAAAACTCGGGATCGGGTACCACGTACCGTTCGCGTTCAGCGTCGCGATTTTTGCCTACGTCACGCTGGAAGTGATTCGCCCCGTTCTGATGGGCGCGTGGGGACACGCCTTCCCCTACGGCATCATGGGTCACCTGAACTGGGTCTACAGCACCGGGTACAACTACCTCAATTTCCATTACAACCCTGTCCACATGATCGCGATCACGTTCTTTTTCACGAACTGTTTTGCGCTCGCACTTCACGCTTCGGCGATTGTGTCCGGCGCCAATCCGGCCAAGGGCGAACCGGTCAAAACGGCGGAACACGAGAACGCCTTCTTCCGCGACACCATCGGCTATTCGATCGGCTCACTCGGCATTCATCGCCTTGGCCTGTTCCTCGCTTTGAACGCCGGCTTCTGGAGCGCGATGTGCATCGTGGTCAGTGGCCCTTCATTCCTCTGGAACAAAGGCTGGCCGGAGTTCTGGAACTACTGGCGCGACCTGCCGATCTGGGGTTAAGGGGACACCAACATGGCTCAATATCAAAACATCTTCTCGCGCGCTCAGGTGCATGGCCCGTTCGACATGGGTGTGCCCATGTACGACGACCCCCAGCCACGTGGAGGCGCCACGGGGCTTAACTACTGGCTTGGCAAGATTGGCGACGCTCAGGTTGGGCCGATCTATCTCGGCTATCTCGGCGTGGCGTCAATCATCTTCGGATTCATCGCCATTGAAATCATCGGTCTGAACATGGCGGCGTCCGTGGACTGGAGTCCGCGCGAATTTCTGCGGCAGTTTTTCTGGCTGTCCCTCGATCCGCCGCCAGCAAAATACGGCACAAGCCTTCCGCCACTGAACGACGGTGGCTGGTGGTTGATGGCGGGCTTCTTCCTGACCACGTCCATCTTGCTGTGGTGGTTGCGTATGTACCGTCGTGCGCGCTCGCTGGGCATGGGCACCCACGTGGCCTGGGCATTCGCATCGGCCATCTGGCTGTATCTGGTCGTCGGGTTCATTCGGCCGCTGGCCATGGGCTCGTGGTCCGAGGCCGTACCATTCGGCATTTTCTCCCATCTCGACTGGACCAACAGTTTCTCGTTGAGATACGGAAACCTCTTCTATAACCCGTTCCATATGCTGTCGATCACGTTCCTGTACGGCTCGGCGCTCCTGTTCGCCATGCACGGCGGCACCATTCTGGCCACGGGCCAGTTTGGCGCCCATCGTGAGCTCGAGCAGATTGTGGACCGCGGGACGGCTTCGGAGCGCGGGGCGCTCTTCTGGCGCTGGACCATGGGATTCAATGCGACCATGGAGTCGATTCATCGTTGGGCCTGGTGGTTCGCGGTTTTGACCACTCTTACCGGCGGCATCGGAATTCTGATCACGGGAACCGTTGTGGATAACTGGTATGTCTGGGGTCTTGAGCACGGGCTTGTGCCACCGACCTGACGCCTCCTGCTAAGCACCGTTTGGCAAAACCGCCCTGATCAATGGTCAGGGCGGTTTTTTTGTGGTGTCTGAAATCTGTCAAGTTTCACGACATTGCAGGCGACGACGTGACGCCTTAACGTCTGGGTTCATCGCGCGAACCGCAAAAAACAAGAAGAGGATCCAAGCCATGCGAATTAAAGCTCTCGTTGCCACCGCCGCGCTCATGTGCGTCGGCGCAGCACAGGCCGCTCCAATCACCTTCGTACTTGAATACGCTGGCGTCAGCGGTAGCAGTGCGACCGCCAGCGGAAGTGTGACGTTCGATGACGCGCTCTTCCCGAATGAACTGTCCGCGTTTTTCAATGCAGCGGGCACGTCGATTGGCGTTCTTGGCTTTGAATTAACGATTACCGGCTCAGCGAATATGGATGGTGATTACACGTTGGCAGATCTTGGGCCGAGCAACGGGTCATGGGTCTGGCAGCTGGCAGGCCCATTGGATTTGACGCAGAACCTGGTCGGTCAGGCCAACTTCACCGACTTTAACTGGTTGTGTGAGATAAACGGCGGCGGTCCTTGCGCAGCGGGTACACCGCAGGGCCTGGGGCCGCTTCTGATCGGTGATGGATTGGGAGAGGATCTGGCGCTCATCTCGATGACCGCCGTGCCGTTGCCAGGTGCTGTGTGGTTACTTGGCTCGGCTCTGCTCGGCGTGGCGGTACGGGCGCGCACCACGGGTGCTTCCGTTTAGAGAGTGTCCAAAGACGAATCGCATCCCGGGGCTACGACGCTCCCGGGGGCGCCATTATGTCTAGCTCACAGGCCGCCTGACACTTGTCGGGCGGCTTTGTTGTGACGTTTGCAACGGCGGCGCGACTCTGACCTGTGTTACCGTTGGCAGAAAGGCGAGTCATAACGCCGCCAACAGCCATAACAGCGGCCCGCACCCAAACCGGGCCGCGATAAAAAAACGGCGGGTACCATGAAACAGATCATCCGGCAGATACTGCCCGAGGGAGCGATGGTCCATTTGCAGGCGGTTGACCACTACCTGAATGGTGAAAAGGAACTTCGATTACTCAAGCACCTGTGCGACGACGACCGCGTCTCGCTCGACGTCGGAGCCAACATTGGCACCTACGCGTATTTCATGCGTCGACATTCGCGCTCAGTCATTTGCTATGAGCCCAACCCGAAGCTGCATCACCGGTTATCCCGGATTTACCCGACGCTGGATGTGCGTGCCTGCGCGGTCTCGGATTGTGCCGGCACCGCGACCCTGACCCTTCCGATCACCGACGGTCGGCCGGAACACGAGCTGGCGAGCTTGCAACAGTCCTTTGATGACTCAGAGGCAGTCGAGCACTTCGATGTGCAGACGGTCCGTCTGGACGATGAGGACGTCGGTGATGTCGGTTTTATAAAGATCGACGTGGAGCGCCACGAGTTCAACGTCTTGCGCGGAGCGATGCAGCTGATCGCACGCTGCCGCCCCAAGCTGCTAACGGAAGTCACACCGTTGCTCTACGAACAGCCTATTCCCGACATGTTCGATTTCATCACCGAACTCGACTACGTGGGCTGGTTCCGTTTCGCCGGACGCTACCGGCCGTTCAGCGAGTTCCGCCAGGAAGTGCATGCCGCGAAAGGACAGTTTCACGGCGATTTCATGGCGGGCAACGTGCTGTTTCTGCCGCGCGAAGACGGCGCTGCTTTTCTGGCAATGGGGTAGTCGTCCGCCTTCCCGCGGGCAAAAAAAAACCGGCGCCCATGAGGGGCGCCGGCTCGATCTTGCGTGCGGCGTGCGCGTACGCCGCCGTGCTCGGTCAGGAGACCGAGAGGGTGCCCTTCATAATGGCCCAGTGGCCGGGGAACGTGCAGACGTAAACGTAGTTCTTACCGCTCTCGAGTGCCGACAGATCGAACGTCACCGTGTCCGACTCACCGCCTGCGAGCAGTTTGGTTGCTGCGATAACACGGCTATCGCCAGCCTTCACGTAGTTGCCAGCCACACCCGCCGATGCGCCGTCCGAGACAACCGCATCCAGGTTGCCCTCTTCAATCAGCACCCAGTTGTGACCCATGGCCACTTTCGGGAGTTTGCCCGTGTGGTTGAGCGTCATCGCCACCGTCGTGCAGCTTGAAGGCACCGACATAGATGTCTTGCTGTATTGCGCGATGTCGCCAACGTCCATCGAGAGCTTGCAGTCGTCTCCGATGCCGGTCAGATCTGCAACGGCCGCTTTTGCGCTGTCCGCCGCGTCATTCGCCATATCTTTAGCGGCGTCCATCGCGTTGTCGGCTTTTTCTTTCGCCGAGTCCATCGCGTCGCCCGCTTTCTCCTTGGCGGAGTCCATCGCGTCGCCTGCTGCCGATGCAGCACTGTCGGCCGCGTCTTTTGCTGCGTCCGCCACTTTGTCTGCGGCCGATTTCGAGGAGCCGGAGTCGTCAGAGCCGCAGCCGACCACCAGTACCGCCGTCAGCGCAACCACACTGAAACGGCCAATGAAATCCCTCATCGTCATAGCAACATTCCCACATTTAACAGTAATCAGAAGTTAACAATAGTGCCTGATTTGCTTGGTTTTGTCATGAATCAAAATGTGTCATGTGGTGCCAGAGGAGCACCACACTGACGGTGTTGTGTCGGCACGCTGGTAAAGCGGGTGAGCCGGTTGACCACTGCGGTTGATATTCAGGACATGCAGGACACGATTACGTCGTTGCAGCATCGCGACGACGTTCTCAGCCCGATTCTGGTGTGCACCGTGATTTCCCCACGCGCAGACGATTTGCTGGGCACGGGCGGCCGACTCGTTAATGGCGCGGTTGTTCGCGGCTCCGATTGGAGCCGCGGCACGCAGCAGTACGGCCGGATCGGTTGCCCGGAACGCGAACAGGTTACAGACCAGCAAACCGCCGAACCCCCAGCGTTCGGCGAAACTCTGGCACCGTGAAATGGTCGGGTCATTTATGCGCGCGTCCGCTGTTGACGGGTTGAGCATCAAAAACAGGCACGTGCCGCTGTCTGACCACCTGCGCCACAGACGGTATCGGTAGGCGCCGCAGCGCGAGTAGCTCGCGCCCGCCGCGGTCACATGCGTTCCCAGTTCAAACGCCATACGTCCGTCCGCTGCTGATAAAGGGTGTTGAGCGCAGGTGCCGCGTGGATGCAAATTGCCGGAATTGCAAACCGCGCATCAATGAGTACGCTTTGCGCCAGCAGGGGCTGTGATGGGCGACCATCCGCACGCTGCCGATACTAACAACGAGGAGAATGACATGATTGATGATCTCACCGCACGGGTTCGCGAACGTTTTGGCAGCACCGATGCGCTGACCTCATCGGTTCGCTTTGATATCGACGAAGGCTGCATCACCATCGAGCCGGAAAAGGGGGAGGGCGCTGTGCACAACGAAGAAGTGGACACCGATTGCATCATCAAGCTCTCCACCGATGATTTCGCGAAAATGCTCGATGGCAACCTGAATGCAACCACCGCATTCATGATGGGCAAGCTCAAAGTGGTCGGCGATATGGGTGTCGCCATGAAGCTGAGCCAGATTATGTAATTTTCCTGCACTCGCACCCGGGCAGACGGCCGTGACGATTGCGAGGTCGATCACACCAGCCGCGGCCGGGTGCGGGGTACCCTCCCGTCATGCACGATGAGGGAACATCAGCGCAAAGCGGCGGCGTGTCGCTTGTTGAGTGGGGTCGGGTCACGGCGCTTTTGCTGTGCACGGTCCTGCTGTTGGCCGTGCCGCCTGTTCAGGCGCTCATCCCGGCCGATCGGCTGCCGCCCCTCCAGGCCGGCGTACTCATTCTTGATTTACTCGTCATCGCCTCACTCATCGTCACGCTGTGGCGGCCGGGGCCAGAGGGCGGCCTTCGCTGCTATCTGAACACGGCGGTCGACTGCTCGGCCGTATCGCTTGTCTTGTTTGCAGGCGAGGGCCTTCTTGCGCCGGCGTCGGTGCTTTATCTGTGGTGCATTGTCGGACGGGGTTTCACGCTCGGTATTCGGCATATGCTCGTGGCGTCCGCTTTTGCGTTGGCGAGTTTCGGCGTGGTCTACAGTCAGAGCGCATTCTGGCAGAACCAGCCGGCATTGACGGTGACGGTGCTCAGCGTGATCGTTCTGCTCGTGCCGTTTCTGGTACACGTCTTTGCCCGCGCCCAGCGTGCGGAGCGATTGGCAAAATACCGCGCGGACTACGATTCCCTGACTCGGTTGCTGAATCGCCGGGCCTTCAAGGAACGGCTGGAGTCAACACTTGAGGTGCACCGGCAGGCCGATGACCCCACCAGCGTGCTCTACCTTCTTTTTATCGATCTCGACCGGTTCAAGCCAGTCAATGACGAAGCGGGGCACGCTGCCGGCGACCAGGCACTGGTGGAGATTGCCGGGTTCGTTCAGTCCATCTGCACCGCGCCCGAAGATCTGGCCGGTCGGGTGGGCGGCGATGAGTTCTGCGTCTGTCTGACCAATCGCCAGGAGGTTGAAGCACAGGAGGCCGCCGAACGCCTGCGTGCGAAGGTGGACGGCTATCGGCTCAAATGGGGCTCGACCTATTTCCGTCTGGGCGTCAGCGTTGGACTCGCGACGTCGATGTCGGTCAACAGCGGTGAGGAGCTGATTCGTTTGGCAGATGCGGCCTGCTACGCCGCGAAGCACAACGGTCGCAATCGCGTGCACGCGCTGACCACCGATGCCGCAATCGACGATACCCAGGCCATCCGCAAGCTCACACTTCCGCCGGAGGTCGCGACGCGCGCCGGCTGACCGGCGGGACGCTGCAACGCTGAGCCGTGCTATTCTCTCGCGCCGATCGCGCGCCCTTAACCGAAGGGCGGCGGCGGCGATTTCCGCGAGTTGAAGACCGGTTCCATGAGCAAAAAAATCGTATTTTCCGGCATCCAGCCGAGCGGTCAGCTGCACCTTGGCAACTACATTGGCGCCGTGCGCCAGTGGGTGCAGGGGCAACAGACGCATGACAATCTGCTGTGCGTCGTGGATATGCACGCGATCACCGTGTTCCAGGACCCGGTTGAACTAAGGCGCAGTACGCGCGAGGGCATTGCGTTACTTCTCGCCAGCGGGCTCGACCCGGAGAAATGCCTTCTTTACGTGCAGTCGCATGTACCGGCGCACGCGGAGCTTGGCTGGATTCTGAACTGCGTGACACCGGTCGGATGGTTGACGCGCATGTCGCAGTACAAGGAGAAATCCCAGCTGCAAAAAAGCGTTGGCGTTGGCCTGCTCGACTATCCGGTGCTACAGGCCGCCGATATCCTCCTGTTCGATACCGACGTGGTGCCCACGGGCGAGGATCAGCGTGCCCACATTGAGCTCACCCGTGACATCGCGGCGCGCTTCAACCGGTTGTACGGCGACACCTTCAAGATTCCGGAAGCGCGTATCGCCGAGGTGGGTGCCAAGGTGATGGGCTTCGACGATCCTACGGTCAAGATGAGCAAGAGCATCCTGAAAGACAAGGCGGGGCACGGTGTTGGGCTTTTGGACGAACCGGCGAGGATCAGAAAAACACTGCGTCGTGCGGTCACCGACTCCGGATCGACGATTGCGTTTAGTGACGACCCCGCCGCCGCCGGTGTCAACAACTTACTGACCATCTACCGCGCGCTGACCGGGCGCAGTGAGGCGGACGTGCTGGCCGATTTCAACGACGCTCGCGGCTATGGCGATGTCAAAAAAGCGGTGGCGGAAACGATCGTCGAGACGCTTGAGCCGATTCAGGCGCGCTACCGCGATCTGATGGAACGACCCGATGACGTTGAAGATGTGCTGGCGACCGGCGCGCGCCGTGCGGCCGAACGCTGTGCTGACTTGCTCGCGACGGTCCGGGAGCGCGTTGGCTTCATCCCGCCCGCGTCTACGCGCTGATTACAGCCTCGATTCGTTGACGTACTGCCGCAGCGCGTTAATGCCGCGACGCTGGTCGCCCCACAGCGCATAGACAGCGTCGCCAAGCCGAATCTCCGCAGGCCCGTCGTTTGCCAGCTGTGCGAGGTCCTCTGCACTGACTGCGAAATACGCCTCGCCGGGACCACTGCGCACCGATGTGTACGGTGCTGAACTCAAGCCAAGCGTGGTGTGGGTATCGGCGCTTCTGTTGAGGACGAGTTCCCTGCTTGCGGTGCTGAGCGTGATCATCTCGGGCAGCGCGCGGTCACCTGTGCTGCCGTCCGCGCGCGTCCCCCAATTGTTGATCCACAGGTAGATATCACGTTGCCTCGACGCGATGATGTCGACAAGCCCGACGCTCACGAGCTCACGATCATACGGTCCGGATTCCGGCAGGCGGAAAAACGTGACTGGCGGTTCGGCCACGATCACCGACACGAAGGTTTCCTCGTCGAGCGTCTCGCGGACGCCGCCCGAGTTACAGGCGCCCAGCAAAAAGGCAATGCCGATCAGGGCGGCGTTCAGGCGTCTGCAGATACCGACGTCGGGCTTAACGCAACCAAATGACATAGTGAACCAGATTGGTCAGCGCGCTTAGAACGATCACGAGCCACGTGAGAGCGGTGCCGATAAATCGGCCTGGTGTAACGCCCGTGTGACCCCCGAACCCCACCAAATGGAGGATGCGACCCAGCAAAAGCAGGCTGCCGTAAACGTGGATCATCCAGCCCGGGGTGCGGTTGATCTCCAGCAGTGCGATCAAAATGAGCGCGAGCGGGACGTATTCGATGAAGTTGCCCATCACGCGCATCGCGTGCTCGAGTTTCGGGTCGCCGCCGTCGCCGAGGCCAATCTTCTGTGATCGGCGAAGACGAACGACGCGAACGGCGAGGTAAATCACCATCAGCGCAAGAAGACTTGCGTAGAGGGAAACGACAGGGGCGATCATGTGCACGATCCGGCTCTCCGGTTGGTCAATGGCGGCTAAGGCGCGGATTCAAACGCGCCCACATCCACGTGCTTGCCACGCACGCGGGGGCGGCCGGCTCGGTCTGTTTCCGGCAAATCGGGCAGATCGCTGACGCCTGCGTCGATTAATTCGGAACCGTCGGCCAGACGGTAGTCGCGCGCGTCGGCGTCGACGAACCCGACCGCGGTGGCGTCACCCACCGTGAATCGGTCGTTGTCGGCGCGCGCCCCGACCAGCCCGCCGATGACCACATTCGCACGCGCGATGGCGTTGCGCAATCCGCTGATCCGCAGCCCCGTACCACGCTCGCAAATGAGCGCATTGTTCGCGAACGTCACGTCGCGCGCGCCGGACAGTCGCAGCACGGCACAGACGGGGTGTGAGCCCGCAACCGTGTTGTTGACGACAACCAGATTGCGCACCTTGGGGGACGGCTTCTGAGGCCGGATGGTGATGCCACTGACCGAACTGTCGAGTACGACATTGTTGCGGATCACGGCATCGGCGGTGGCCAGAATGCCGGACCCGCAGTGGTAGACCGTATTGCTTTCAATGATGTTGCGTGAGGGGCCGCCGCCGTAGGCGAAGATGCAGGGGTAAGCCGTGCCGTTGGTGGTGTCGTGGATCAGGTTGCCTCGCACCACGTTGCCGTGGGATCGAAACTTGATCTCAATGCCGTCGTTACCGCCGCTACTGGTACCGCGAAGATCGTGGATGTGGTTGTTCTCAATGAGATGGTTGGACGCAACGCAGCTGCCGCTGTGACAGCCGACATACAGTCCTTCGCCTTCGGTGTCGTCCCCCACCACGCCGGTGTGATGGATGTGGTTATTTCGAATCACAAAATGATCCGTATCACCGCTGTTGAGGCTGATCGCGTTGTTCGACGTATCGAACACCTCGTTGTCTTCAAACGTGATGTGCGATCCGCTCAAGAAGCGCACACCGGTGCTCCCACCCCGAAAGGTCAGTCCCCGCAGAATCAGCCAGTCACCCTGAATTTCGATGTTGTTGTCATCCCGGTCGTTCGGCGCGCGGGTCAGAATCGGGCGGGCACCACGCGCGGCGCGGATCAGGATGGGTGCGTCCGATGTGCCAGAGATGCGGATTGCCCGACGGCAGGCCTGCCAGTATTCCCCGTCCGCCAGCACCAGTTCGTCACCCGGTGCGAGCCGGTTGGCGACCGTCTCGAACGCCTCGTTGCAGTCATCTGACGGACCGGTTGGCGCCAGGTCATATCGAGCGGCCATGGCGTCATGAACGAGCGCACCGAAAGCGATGGCGGCGAGGGCCGTGATGGGTTTACGCATACGTGTCGCGAAACAGCTCGTGCCACTTTGCCTTGTTGGCCTGCGTCGAAAAGACGGTCAGGAATCGGTGCCGGGCTTCCCGGGCGAGATCAAGGCGACGCTCCGGATCATCAGCCAGAGACGCGATGGCGCTGGACACAGCATCGGCATCGGTCGCTTCAAGTAGCACAGCGCAGTTGTTGTCCACCATAAAAGGAATTTCCCCGATCTCCGTCGTGATGAGCGTGCAGCCCCGTGCCATTGCCTCAAGCAGCACCAGCGGCTGTGCTTCGACCTTGTATCGACTGGGGAAAACAAAAATGCTGGCGGCGTCGAACAACGCTTTCTTTTCATCGCCGAACGCGCCCCGAACCCACGTCAGGTTGTCGTGCTGATTTTCTTGCCCAGCAAGCCACTCGGTGGCGTCGGCAACGCTGTCGAAGCGGGTGTCCTCGTCCGATGCCGTAATCGCGCCGCAGATTGTGAACTCATTCGATGAGCCCGCGGCTGCACCGGCCACCTCCACAAACCCTTTTGGCTCCATGAGGCTGCTCAAATGCAAAATACAAATCGGGTCGGTGTCGTTGTGTTTGCCGGCCAGCTCGTCCTCGGTGATGGCGTCAAACTCGCAGGTATTGGGGACGATGACGGGACGCAGCGCGCCGCCCAGAAACCGTTCGCGGACGATGCTCTCTTGTTTAGGTCCCAGTACGGCGATGAAGCGGCCGTAGCTGAGTACCGTGCGAAACGCGTGGGCCACGGGTTCATCCCCGCGCCAGCGCGTGAAATTGCTGCCATCCAGTCTGTAAGCGATCGGGATATTGCGGTTGAACGCGCGGACAAAGCGAATAATCGCGTTCTCACGCGCCAGCGTGCTGCGGGTCTGGCAAAGCGCGACAAATAATCCACTCGGAGAGCCAAATACCGCGTGCCGGAACAGCCGCAGCATGGATTTGGTCGTCTGCCACACGAAGCGCCACATCGCGCCCAGCCCGCCGCCCGTTCGCGGCCGACCCGGCAGGGTGATGGCTGTGATTCGAATGTCCGGGTGGTCCGCCAGACATTCGATCATCAGCTCGCAAACGCGCCTCTGGCCGGAGAATCCTGGCGGATCGGGATACAGGAACAGGACGTTTTTCTTGGCATCCATTGTGCTTTTGGTTCTGTTGGACGGCGGGCTCAGGACAGCGAGTCGACCCACGAGCCGTCGCGGACATACCCGAGTTTGATCAGCTCGGCACCGGCGAGCTCGTGGAAAAGGCGCGCCGCCTCGGGTGTGAATTTCTCCTGCCAGTCACCCGGACGACCCTTGCGCAGGAAGCTGCCTTTCTTTTCAACACCGGCGGGTCGATTAGCCTGCGCCTTGAACGAGTATTTCTCTGATATTGCCTCTACGCGCTCCATATCCACCTGCTGTCCGGTCAGATCAGCGAGCGCAGCGGACAAGGCACGCGGGCAGTCCTCCACCAGTTCTTCGTAGCGCACGCGGGCGCCGGGCTTGCCTTCGAAGCTGCGCACGAATTCCGGCCATGTGAACTGGAATGGGCTTCTGCTCTTCGACTGGATATCGAACAGGTACTCAATAAACGTGGGCAAGTTGCTGTGCACGTCGTTGTAGTCGGCAAATTTGAGCGCCTTGCGTGTCTTGTGAACCACATGGGGGGAGCTCTTCTCGTTCTCAAACATCATGTGGAAGTAGAACGACACCATCACGTCGCGACCATCGCGGAACACCGCCAACGTGTTGCGGATGCTCGGCGTGTAGACGTAGTGCGCGTGGTGCACGCTCGCCTTGACAGGAATCCAGCGATTTCGCGGAAACGGCAATTGGAGGTAATCGGAGACCATCTGGCCGACCCAGGTGCCGCCACACTTGGGGTACTCGGTGATGACATAAATGGGCAGCACACCGGATAACGTGTTGGCCACGAGATATCGAAAGGCGGCATCGCTCCAGATACTCAGTCTCGACCGCTTGTCCATTCATCAGGTCCTAGTGTTGTCGGTGATGCCCCGGATATGTCAAACCGCGGTGTGGCCACCGTGACGGGCGCCGCGCATTATGCCTCACGCACTTGTCGATACGACAAACCACGCTACACTGTGCCGCTCGCTCAGGGGCGACAAGAATGTCGATAAAGGCCGTCCTGGGTCAACCGCACCGTCCACGTGTGCGAGATCCTGACACCTGCCCTTATCCTGTCGAGCCTGTCTCACCCATGCAACGCACAGTGGATCCGCAATGAAAAAGGCATTGATTACAGGCTGCACCGGTCAGGACGGCGCCTATCTGGCAGAGTTTCTGTTGAAGAAAGGCTACGAGGTGCACGGCATCAAACGACGTGCCTCGCTGTTCAATACCGATCGCGTGGATCACCTCTACGAGGATCCGCATGTCGACGATCGGAAGTTCATCCTCCACTACGGCGATATGATCGATTCCACGAATCTGATCCGCATTGTTCAGGATGTGCAGCCTGACGAGATTTACAATCTGGCGGCGCAGAGCCATGTGGCCGTGTCGTTCGAAACGCCGGAGTACACGGCCAACGCCGATGCGTTGGGTACGCTGCGACTGCTTGAAGCGCTGCGCATCCTCGGTCTGGAGAAGAAAACCCGGTTCTATCAGGCCTCGACCTCCGAGCTGTACGGCAAGGTCCAGGAAATCCCGCAATCCGAAACCACGCCGTTTTATCCGCGTTCTCCCTACGCGGTGGCGAAGCTCTACGGCTACTGGATTGTCGTGAACTACCGTGAGGCGTACGGCATGTATGCGTGCAACGGAATTTTGTTCAATCACGAGTCGCCAAACCGCGGCGAGACGTTTGTGACGCGCAAGATCACGCGCGCGCTGGCGCGGATCAAGCTGGGTCTCCAGGACTGCCTGTACCTCGGCAACATGAACGCGAAGCGTGATTGGGGCCACGCGCGGGACTACGTGGAGATGCAGTGGCTGATGCTCCAGCAGGACGAGCCTGAGGATTTTGTCATTGCCACCGGCGAGCAGTATTCGGTTCGCCAATTCGTCGACTCGGCTGCCCGTGCACTCGACATGCAGGTGACATGGCAGGGCGAGGGCGTTTCGGAGACCGGGACCGATGCGAGCGGCAAGACCATCGTCAGGGTTGACCCGCGCTACTTCCGCCCCACCGAGGTCGAAACGCTGCTTGGCGATCCGAGCAAGGCCAAGGAAAAGCTCGGCTGGACGCCGCAGACCAGTTTTGATGAATTGGTCAGCGAAATGGTCACGGCGGATCTTGAGGACGCCAAACGCGATGCGCTCGTAGCCCGTGAAGGCTACAAGACGTTCAATTACAACGAGTGAGCCAGGCGGTGAAGACCACGGACCGAATTTTTGTTGCGGGCCATCGCGGTCTGGTTGGCGGTGCGATCGTCCGGCGACTGCGTGACGCCGGCTATGACAATCTGCTGTTGCGCACGCGGAGCGAACTGGATCTGACCCGTCAGGCTGATGTCCACAGCTTCTTCGACGAGACACGTCCGCAGGTGGTGTTCGACGCCGCCGCGCGTGTGGGCGGTATCCACGCCAACGACACCTACCCGGCAGATTTTATTCGCGACAACCTGTTGATGCAGAACAACCTCATTGATTCAGCTTTCCGGGCGGGTACCGAGAAGTTCGTATTTCTGGGTTCGTCGTGCATTTATCCGCGTCTGGCGACGCAACCGATGAGTGAGGATTGTCTGTTGACCGGCCCGCTCGAGTCGACCAACGAGTGGTATGCCATCGCCAAAATTGCGGGCATCAAAATGTGTCAGGCCTACCGGCGCCAGCATGGGTTCAACGCCATTTCGCTGATGCCCACCAACCTGTACGGGCCCGGCGATAATTTTCATCCGGAGAACTCCCATGTTCTGCCCGCCCTGATTCGCAAGTTCCATGAGGCGGCGCGTGACGGGCGAGAAACCGTGACGGTGTGGGGAACCGGCACGCCAAGGCGTGAGTTCCTGCACGTCGACGACCTGGCCGATGCAGCGGTATATATGGCTGAGAACTACGACGGTGAGGACATCGTGAACATCGGCGTCGGTGACGATATTTCAATCGCCGATCTGGCAGCGCTCGTGTCGGATACGGTCGGTTTTAAAGGCGGAATCGTGTTCGACACGGACAAGCCGGACGGTACGCCGCGCAAATTACTTGACGTTTCGCGTGCCACGTCGATCGGATGGCGGGCGCGTACGAGTCTTGAAGACGGCGTTCGTG
>JBCCMA010000014.1:0-35119 GCA_039026595.1 Pseudomonadota bacterium | reverse complement strand
CTGCATCATCGGGGTCTCCACCTCGATGAATCGGTGTGCATCGAGGTACCGGCGCACGTGCGACACAAGACGAGTACGCAACAAAAAAGCGTCGCGGCTTTCGGCGCTCATGATCAGGTCAACGTAACGCTGACTGTAACGCAGCTCCTGATCACTGAGGCCGTGGTATTTCTCAGGCAACGGCCGCAACGATTTGGTCAGAAGACGCATGCGACTGACCTCAACCGTGACCTCACCGGTACGCGTTTTGAACAACATACCGGACACGCCAATAATATCGCCCACGTCCCAGCCCTTGAACGCCTTGAATACGTCGGGGTCAAACGTGTCACGACTGACCAGTGCCTGAATTTGCCCGCTGCCGTCCTGAATCTTGATGAAGTTGGTTTTGCCCATCAGGCGTTTGGCCATCAGGCGCCCACACACGTGCACCTCGATCTCGCGCGCCCGCAGTGCATCACCGTCCACGCCGTCGTAGGTACCGATCAGCTCGGCGGCAAGTGCGGTGCGACGAAAGTCGTTCGGGAATGCCACTCCCTGTTCGCGCAGCGCGTCGAGCTTGCCGCGCCGCTCGCGTATCAGGCGATGCTCTTCATCGTTGGACATGGTTCAGCCTTGTGAAAGTTGGATTGGATCGGAGGGCCGGTGCGAATCTAAAGACCCTGCTTAAGACTCGCTTCGATAAACGCATCAAGGCCGCCATCGAGCACCGCCTGGGTGTTGCCGGTCTCCACACCTGTGCGCAGATCCTTGATGCGGGACTGGTCCAGCACGTACGACCGAATCTGGTTGCCCCACCCGACGTCTGCCTTGCCGGACTCCACGGCCTGGGCGTCTTCCTGGCGCTGTTTGAGCTCCATCTCATAGAGCTTGGCCTTGAGTTGCTTCATCGCGGTGTCCTTGTTGCGATGTTGGGAGCGATCATTCTGACACTGGACCACCACGTTCGTCGGCAGGTGGGTAATCCGAACCGCTGACTCGGTGCGGTTCACGTGCTGACCGCCCGCACCGCTGGCACGGTACACATCGATTCGAAGATCGCTGGGATCGATCTCGATATCGATGTCGTCGTCGATTTCAGGTGACACGAACACCGATGCGAAAGAGGTGTGGCGCCGGTTTCCTGAGTCAAACGGGGACTTGCGGACCAGTCTGTGCACCCCGGTCTCCGTGCGCAGCCAGCCGAATGCGTTGTTACCTGAGACGTGCAGCGTGGCGCTCTTGATACCGGCGACTTCCCCCTCCGACGCTTCAATCAACTCGGCTTTGAACTCGTGTGCTTCGCACCACCGCAGGTACATGCGCAACAGCATGTTGGCCCAATCCTGCGCTTCGGTCCCGCCGGCGCCGCTCTGGATGTCGAGAAAGGCATTTGAATCGTCGTGGTCGCCCGCAAACATGCGCTGAAACTCGAGTGCTTCGACGCGCTTTTTCAGGAGTGCGACATCGGTCTCGACGGCCGCCACGGTCTGTTCATCGTCGTCCGCCTGCGCCATATCCAAAAGCTCGCTGGCATCGGACAAGCCGCTCTCAAGCGTCGCAAAACTCTCAACGATATCCGCGAGCATCGACCGCTCGCGCCCAAGCGCCGTCGCGCGATCGGCGTCGTCCCAGACGTCGGGCGCCTCGAGTTCCCGGTCGACCTCGGCTAGCCGTTCGGCCCGGAGGTCGAGGTCAAAGATACCCCCTCAACGCACCGGTGCGTTCGGTCAGATCGGCGATCAGTGAGGTGAGCGCATTGGTTTCCATGGGACGCCTCGTCGATGGCGGCGGGGGCCGCGAAGCGCGAGATTCTATCAGGTGTATGGTCAGGATGCGCCAGCACGGCGAGCGTGCTCCACGATCAGCTGAATACGGTCGCCGCCGCGGTAGCCGTCCCGTTGCAACCGGTAAATGCACTCAACAGACTCGCCGACCTGAACCGGCCAGTCGCTCTGGGGTGTATCGAGCGCGCGAAACCAGATCGCGCGCAGCGTTTCGGACGACGCGCGGAGTTCAAGAGAAAGATGCACCGGCTCGGCGCCCACCGCACGCGCCGCCGCAACCTCGAAGCCACCGAAAAACTGTGGCGCTTCAAACCCACGACCAAAGGGCACCAGTGTCGCTAACGCGTCCACGGTCGTAACGCTCCGATCCGCCGGCGCAAGTTCGCCGTCGTGCCAGAACACAGGTGACAGACGTCGTTCGCCGAGCTGTTCGCGCACAACCGCATCAAGCGCCGTCACGAAGCGCGCTCGATTTGCGGGCCTGAGCGTGACGCCCGCTGCCATCGGGTGGCCGCCGTGGCGAAGCAGCAGATCGGGGTGTCGACGTGCGACCTCACGCAGTGCCTCGCCGATATCGACGCCGTCAACAGACCGCAATGAACCGCTCAGCGTGTCGCCCCCCGCGGACGGACTCAGCACCGCGGTTACACGGCCAAACCGATCCATAAGTCTTGACGCCACGATACCCTGCACGCCGGGGTGAAACGAGTCGTCGTAGACGCACACAAAGGGGGACGCGTTGGTGAGTGTCGCCTGCGCCTGTTCGCGCGCGACGCTGACCATCCGGCGTTCAATTTCCTTGCGGGACGTGTTGTCTTCATCCAGCTGCGCGAGCGCTGCGGCCGCCGCGCCGTCATCCGATGCGGTGAGAAAGCGCAGCGCGGCCAGTGGGTCGGCGACGCGACCGCGCGCGTTGATTCTGGGGCCAATCTGAAACCCCAGGTCATCCACATCAAATCGATCCCGACCCAGATGCGCCGACAGGGCCCGCCAGCACGGACGTCGTCCCGCATTCATCATCTTCAAACCGCTCAGCACCAGCACGCGGTTCGTCGGGCTGAACAGACTGACGGCGTCGGCCACGGTGCCGAGCGCCACAAGATCGAGACTCGCGGCCAGTTTCGGCGCGCTCGCCGGCAAATCGCCGTTCGCGATGAGCACTCGACGAACCTGTGCCATCAAGAACCAGACCACCGCGCAACCGGCGATCGCCGGGTCCGCAAAGGCGCTGTCATGGCGCGAGGGGTTGACGGTGGCCAGCGCCGCGTCGGGCACACCGCCGGCTGGCACGCTGTGGTGATCGGTTACGATGACATCAATACCCGCCGCCGCCAGCCGCTCGATGCGCGGCGCGTCGGAAGTACCGCAGTCCGCAGTGATCACAAGGTCAGGTTTGTGATTGATAATCCGGCCGCACACCGGGTCGGTCAGACCGTAACCGTCGCGGAGACGATGGCCGATAAAAGGGGAGACGCGCTCCGCGGCGTGGCCGAAAACGTGAATCAGCGCGTCGCGCAGGACCGTGTGCGCGGTGATCCCGTCGACATCGTAGTCGGTGCAAAGTGCGACGGACTGCTTTTGTCGGATCGCCGCCGCGATGCGCACCGCGGCGCGCTCGGCATCCGGCAACGTCGCCGGGTCCGGCAGGTCGCGGAGGCTCGGCGTCAGCCAACCGGAAACCGGACCCGTGAGATGTGGGATTCGACGCGCGAGAATCCGGGCGGCGACCGCGTGCAGTCCAACCTGCTCCGCGGCGCCCCGGGTGGTAGGGCACTCCACGCGCTCACGATATTCCGCCGGACACTCGGTTATGACGTCATCAATTTCCATGCGAGCAGTGTGCCCGATGGCGCGCAGGCCCGGCTAGCTCAGTTGGCAAGGCAACCCGATCACATCCGACCAGCGAAGACCCTCCGCCTGAACCCGTGCGCGCAGCTTGTCGATGGCGCGCAGCTGAATCTGGCGCACGCGCTCGCGCGTGAGCCCCATGTGCCTGCCGGTTTTCTCAAGCGTCGTCGCGTTCGCGCCGTCAAGACCAAATCGGTGTTTCAGGACCTGCTGTTCGGACGAATCCAGCACACCAAACCAGCGCCGCATCCCCCCGTGCACGCTGGCCTCGTGCGCCACGCTGTCCGGTGTCAGGCCGTGCACGTCGGGCAGCGTGTCCAGCAAGGCGCGCGGACCGTCGTCACTCGCCGACGCACTCGTTGACACGGCGTTGCGCGCATCCAGCGCCATCAGATGCGCCACTTTCTCAAGTGGCCGGTCCATGTGGCGCGCAATATCGTCCGTTGTGACCGCGCGCTCGAGCCGCTGGGACAACTCGTGCCGCGCGCGCAGGCAAGCGTTGATGTCCTTGACCACATGCACCGGCAGACGCACCTCGCGACTTTGATTCATCAGCGCGCGCTCAATAGCCTGGCGAATCCACCACGTTGAATACGTGGAGAAGCGGAAGCCCCGCTCCGGGTCGAACTTGCCCACCGCATGCATCAGTCCCAGATTGCCCTCCTCGATCAGGTCCAGAAGCGGCAGCCCCCGGTTCTGGTAGCGTCGAGCAATCTTGACGACCAGCCTAAGATTCGACCGGATGAGGCGCTGCCGTGAGGCGTGGCAACCGCCGCGCAACTTGCGGGCCACGGACTTTTCCTCATCGGCGGACAACAGTGGCGACCGCCCGATGTCCCGCAGGTACGCCCGAGTTGCGTTGCACGGATTGTGCGCAGGTTGTTTTTGTTCCGCCAGCATGGCGCTCTCCCCTTTCCGGCCATTTCCCTCAAAAGCGACACAGGCGGAGAGATTCCCTCACGGGCCATCGAGCGTGGTTCAGGGTGACAGGCGGGTCTTGTCGAGGTAGTTGAGCGGATCCACCGACACCGTATCGAGGCGGATTTCGAAATGCAGCGAGACGACCCGATCCGGGCTGGTGCCCATCTGCGCGATCTTCTGGCCCTGACGTACAGAATCGCCTTCGGCCACCTGCACCTCGTCGTTGTAGCCGTAGGCGGTGAGGAATCGCTCGTTGTGCTTCACGATGATCAAGTGACCGTATCCGATCAGACCGCTGCCCGAATACACCACCTGACCATCGGCGGCGGCCACGATTGGCGACCCGGCTTGCCCCACGATACTGATGCCATCGGCCAACACGGCCGCGTCGGCGGCGGGTCGACGGATTTTGCCGCGCGCCGGCCAGATGAAATCGGGCGCCTGCACCGGCCCGGCGGTGGAAGGCGGTGCGGGATTGGTTCCACTGCGGGGACCGGTCACAGTGCTGTTGGCAGGCGGCGTTAAACGCAGCGTCTGGCCCGGGAAGATCAGTTCGCCGCTACCCAACCGATTCCAGCGGGCAAGTGCGGCGGCCGACAGGCCGTAACGCGTCGCGATGGCGTGCAGCGACTCGCCCGCACGCACGGTGTGTGTTCCCGACCGGGGCACTCGCTGGACGCTCGGCCTCGGCGGCGCGCGCGTTTCCGGTTCGTTCCACCGCACCGCACCCGGACAGCCCGCCAGCACGCCGGTCGCGATCAGGACCAGCGCGACGACCGCGCTGCGTCCGGTTAGTGTTTCAGCCACCACACCGCCGCTACGATCAGCAGCGTGCCCACGATGGCAATCCGGTCGATATGCTGGCGCAAAACGCGCTCAAAGCGAGCGCCACCCAAGCGGATAAGCCCCGCGATCAGAAAAAACCGCGCGCCGCGGCCCACCACAGAGGCGGCAACGAACGGCAGCATCGCCATGCCGACGGCCCCCGCCGTGATTGTGAACACCTTGTACGGGATCGGCGAAAAGCCCGCGATAAACACCGCCAGAACACCATAGCGCTCAAACCAGTCAACCGATGCGTCGTAGTGATGCTGGTAACCGTGTTCGATCAGAAACGGCATGACCGAATCGAGGGCAAACGCACCGATCAGATAGCCCGCGACGCCGCCGAGCACGCTCGCAAGTGTGGTAATCACTGCGAAACGCCAGGCGCTTTTAGGGTCGGCCAGCGTCATCGGCGCCAGCATGACATCCGGCGGAATAGGGAAAAAAGACGACTCGGCAAAGCTCAGGCCGGCCAGATAGCGGCTTGCGTGGCGGTGCCGCGCCCAGCCGAGCACGCGGTCGTACAGGCCACCGAACAAAGACACCTAAATCACCCCGCCAAGAAGCGGTACGAACCGGGCGGGACCCAGCTCCTCGCGCTCGAAACGATCGCCCTTACGCACAATACGGACCAAACGCTGGTCGCCGTCCGGCCCCACGGGAATCACGAGACGCCCGCCGTCCGCGAGCTGATCGAGCAGCGCAGCCGGCACGGCGCCCGGAGCGGCCGTCACGATGATGCCGTCAAACGGCGCAAATCGCGGCCAGCCTGCAAAGCCATCACTGTGTTCGATGCGCGTGTTGTGCATGCCAAGATCGCGCAGCGTCGATCGCGCGCGGTCGGCGAGCGGTTCGACACGCTCAATGCTGTAGATCCATCGCACAAACGGCGCCAGCACCGCTGTCTGGTAACCACAGCCGCTGCCCACCTCCAGCACTTTTCGCAGCGTTCCCCCTTCGAGCAGAGCCTCCGTCATCTTGGCGACAATAAAGGGCTGTGAAATGGTCTGGCCGTGGCCAATCGGCAGGGCCGTGTCCTCATAGGCCCGGCTCGACAGCGCCTCATCGACAAACAGGTGCCTGGGCAACTCGCGGATGCGCACCAGAATGCGCTCGTCGACGATGCCCTGGGCGTGGAGGCGCTGCACCAGCCGGTCGCGGGTGCGCGCTGACGTCATGCCGATCCCGCGTAGGCGCGCCTCAGTCATCGAACGCGTCTGCCCATGCTGTGAGCGTGGCCAGACGATCATGTCGTGTGAGGTCCGCCGTCAACGGTGTAATCGCGACGCGGTTGTTTTCCAACGCATGAAAGTCGGTCCCGGGCCCGCAGTCCGCCTCGGGCCCGGCCGGCCCGATCCAGTAGACCGGCAATCCCCGCGGATCGGTTTTGCGGATCACAGCTTCGGCCTTGTGGCGCTCGCCCAGACGACAGATTTCCCGCCCCGCGAGCGCATCAAACGGCACGTTCGGCACGTTGACGTTCAGAAGCGTGTCCTTCGGCAGAGGGCGCTCGGCGAGTTGCTGAATCAACGCCACTGCCACGCGGGCCGCCGTCTCAAAGTGATAGGGCGGCGCGCCGGTCATTGACAGGGCCATGGCGGGCAGGCCCAGCGAGCGCCCTTCCATCGCCGCCGCCACCGTGCCGGAGTACAGCACATCGTCGCCGAGATTCGGACCGTGATTGATTCCGGAGATCACCATGTCCGGCACGGTCTCCAGCAAGCCGGTGATCGCCAGATGAACGCAGTCGGACGGTGTCACGTTGACGCATTAGTTCAGCTCGTCGATCCGACGCACACGCAACGGCACGTCCAGCGTCAGCGAGTTGCTCGCCCCGCTCCGATTACGATCGGGCGCCACAACGGTCACATCGCCCAGTGCCTGAATATGTTCAACGAGTGTGCGCAAGCCACGCGCGTGCACGCCATCGTCATTGCTGGCCAGAATCTTCACGTGACGGATTTCCGGGAACGAATCGGTGTGAATCGGATTTGCGAACCGCGTTCTAATATACGTTAATCACGACGCTGCCGCCGCGTTGAGATGCAGCAACCCAAGTCCCCCACACCCCGGAGACGACCATGGCAATCGACGATGATGACTTCGCCGCATTCCGCGCGGCCGTCGAGGGCGCCACGCCGATCAAGAACGACCGGGTGCATTTTGAGCGTACACGCCCAAAACCCCGCGCGCGCTTTTCCAGGGACGAGCGCGACGAGGTGCTCGACGAATCCATGACTGGCAACCCTGATCCGACGCTCCTTGGCACGGGCGAGGAACTGTTCTACGCACGGCCCGGGCTGCCGCGTCAGGTATTACGGAAGCTAAAGCGCGGGCACTACACGGTCGCCACGGAAATTGACCTGCACGGACTTACGGGTGATCAGGCGCACGACGCCCTGCGCGATTTCCTGTCCGACTGCGTGTGGCACCGACACACGTGCGTGCGTGTAATCACAGGCAAGGGTAAGCGTTCGGGACATCGAGGCCCGGTGATCAAGCCGCGGGTTTCACGATGGCTTCGAAAGCACGATCGGGTGGATGCCTTCAGCACATGTCGACCCAACGAGGGGGGCAGCGGGGCGTTGTACGTTCTGCTCAATACCGACTGAGCTTCTTCGCGCTCGTCGATGGCGATCATTCCTGCGTGTCATCGCAATGCGCTTCGGGCTTCTGGCGTCGCGCAGAGTGTGTTTTGAAAGTCGCGCGGGGGCGTCGGGATTTGGTCGGGCGACGTTTGCAGGGTGTGATCTTGGAAGTCGCGCGAGGGTATCGGAATGTGGTCGGGTCGGGCGACGACGTGCAGGGTGTGTTTTCAAAAGTCGCTCAAGTACGTCCATGTACCGCTTGACGCGCGCCATCCGTGGCGCGCGACACTTTTGAAAACACACCCTGCACGCCGTCTCCCTGGATCAACGTAGCGTAATGCACCTGGATTTCGGTTTCGCTACGCGCTTCTACGCAATGAGTCAGCACATACGTTGAACGATCTACCCGCTCGATGCAGGCGTTCGGTTGGGCCGTGTCCATTCAAAAGTGTCTTCGGCCATGGATGGCCGAAGCCAAGCGTGCCATGGACGGCGAAAGCGGCTTTTGAATGGACACGGCCCGACCGAGCGCCGGCCCGCAAAACCCGTTAACGCCAAAGAAACCCGGCAGCATTACGAATCCGCGAAATAAAAACTGTTGATCCCAGATCCAGAGTCAACCCAACACGGATTCACCCGGGCAACCGCTCGCCCACGACGTCGAGCAACTCACGAACCACCGCCGTGGCGAAACACCCCCGCGCCAAGGCGAAAGACAAAACGAGGGCATCGCTGGAAAGGTCGTAGTCGAACTCACGTACCGCCAGTCGCAACGCTCGTCGCTCATGCTTGACGCCCTGCGACGAGACGCCGTCAATCAACCACGCCAGATCGTCGAGGGCGGCCGCCTCGAACCGCGCGCACTCCCCGGTTACAGGCAACTCGCCACGACCCACGAGCGGTCCGCTCGGATGCACATCCTGTTCGTCGAGGCGTTGAAACACATCCGGATCATCAGGCTCGGGTATGAAGAGACTCCGCGACCCGTCGAGACAAACAGGCTCGCCGGGAAGCAGCGAATCCCACGTGCCGGCGGTGATGCGCGCCGCCAACACCCGATTAAACGCCCAGGAGCGTGCGGCCGACAGCGCGAATCGGCGCTGTCGACGCGCCAGATCAACACCATCAAGAAACCAGCGACGGGCCCGCCGCAGGTTATCCCCGTCACGCCCGAACCGCTGCGAACCGAAGTAATTCGGGACGCCCTCGCTCGCGACACGCTCGAGGCGCTCGCGCAACGCCGTCACATCGCCGTCAAGTTCCCGAACAACGATCCGAAACCGATTCTGCTTGTGCGCGCCCAGTTTGAGCTTGCGCTGATTGCGATGCAGTGAAACGACGCGCCAACCGTCGGCCCCGGAGTCCGGTGCAAGACAGGCGGAGGCGCGCGCCGGATCCAGTGGCAGAGTGATCCACTGTTGTGTAACCGCATGACGGTCCTTGAGTCCGGCATACCCCACGTCGCGAGGCCGTACACCGGCATGGCGCGCGACAGACGCAATCATGTCCAGCGTGTTGCGGCCGCGCTTTTCGATACGGACAAGCGCGTGCGGCCCGTCATCCTGCGGCTCGAATCCGAGCACCTCGGTGACGTGGAAATCGTCCGCCGATACCCTAAGTCGCCCGCGCGCGGACACCGGGCCATTAGCACGCGGTGGTGCAGACGCGCGTTCGCCGTCGTGCCCTGACTCAGTTTTCGTCGACAACCTGAAAGAAGGTCTCGTTGGGTCCGATCATCCCCAGATTCTCTCGAGCGCTTTCCTCGATCGCATCTGTGCCGTTTTTCAGCTCGTCCACATGCGCGGTGAGCTTGGCGTTGCGTGCTCGCAATTCCTCGTTCTTTGCATGCTGTGCATCGATACGAGATTGCAGTCGGCTGACTTCGCGAAGGCCATCATCAGACAGCCACAGTCGCCACGACGACGCCGCCAGCAAAAGCAGCACGAGCACCATGACCGCACGGTGAATCACGTTTTTGATCCGCCAGACTTCATTTTTCTGTTTTCGTCGTTCCGTTCACGACCACTGTTTCAGATCGACGTGGAAAGCGTCTTCGGGTCGGTAGATCGCCGCAGCGCCCAGCGATTCCTCGATCCTCAACAGTTGATTGTACTTCGCGATACGATCCGAACGCGACAGCGAACCGGTCTTGATCTGGGTTGCGCGTGAACCCACCGCGATGTCGGCGATGGTCGCATCCTCGGTTTCGCCAGAACGATGCGACACGACGGACGCATAGCGCGCATCGTGCGCCATGGCGATGGCATCCAGTGTTTCGGTCAGGGTCCCGATCTGATTGGGCTTGATCAGAATAGCGTTGCCGATGCTCTGCTCGATCCCGCGCCTCAGTATGTCGGTGTTGGTCACAAACAAATCGTCTCCAACCAGTTGAGTGCGATCGCGAAGGGCACCGGAGAGCGTCGCCCAGCCGTCCCAGTCACTTTCGTCCATGCCGTCTTCGATCGTGACAATGGGATAGCGCGCCACCAGATCCGTCAGATACTCGCTGAAGCCGTCCGCACCGAACCGACGGTTCTCGGACGCGAGGTCGTATTCACCGTCGCGATAAAATTCCGAGCTGGCGACATCAAGGCCCAGGAGCACATCGTCGCCGACTTTGTAGCCAGCCCGCTTGACCGCGTCGAGGATGACGGCAAGCGCCGCTTCGTTCGACTCGAGATTCGGGGCAAAGCCACCCTCATCACCGACTGCCGTCGAGAGCCCACGTTCGTGGAGAACCGCCTTTAGCGCGTGAAAAACCTCTGCGCCACAACGCAGCGCGTCGCTGAACCGCGTGGCGCCGACGGGCAGAATCATGAACTCCTGAATGTCGACGCTGTTGTCGGCATGCGCGCCGCCGTTGATGATGTTCATCATCGGCACCGGCAGCGTGAGCGCGTCGTCATTGCCGGCCAGCGTCGCCATCCAGCGATACAGCGGTTGCCCAGCCGAGCGCGCCGCCGCGTGCGCGGTGGCCAGCGATACGGCGAGCAGCGCGTTGGCACCCAGCGCCTGTTTGTTGTCCGTGCCGTCCGCATCGAGCATCGCCTGATCCACAGCGCGCTGATCAGCGGCCTCAAGGCCCGTGACCGCCTCGGCCAGAGCGCCATTTGCGTTCGCCACGGCGCGCGTCACACCTTTTCCAAGATAACGCCCCTTATCGCCATCGCGCAGCTCGACAGCCTCCCGTGTGCCGGTGGAGGCGCCGGACGGCACGGCGGCCCGGCCGAACGAGCCATCGTCGAGCGTCACATCGGCCTCGACAGTGGGGTTGCCCCGTGAATCCACCACTTCGCGGGCGCTAACGTTGGCGATCTTGCTCATTGCAGGTTGAAACTCCGTATAAAGTCAGTGTGCGGCGGCCGCGTTCATCATGTCGTCCTCAACGAACGGCGACGCTTTGACGGTGCGGTCAAGTGAAACAAGGGTGTCCAGCAACGCTGGCATCCGCGCCAGCGGCCACGCGTTCGGTCCGTCGCTCAGTGCGTTTTCCGGATCGGGGTGCGTTTCGGCGAACACGCCGGCCACCCCGACCGCCACAGCGGCACGCGCAAGCACGGCCACGAATTCACGCTGCCCGCCGCTGGATGTCCCCTGCCCGCCCGGCAGTTGCACGGAATGCGTCGCGTCAAACACCACCGGGCACCCGGTCTGGCGCATGATCGGAAGTGAGCGCATATCGGAGATCAGGTTTCGGTAGCCAAACGAGAAACCGCGTTCGCACAGCATGATCTGGTCGTTGCCGGTGGCACGCGCCTTGTCGGCGACGTTGGCCATTTCCCACGGCGACAGGAACTGACCCTTCTTGATGTTCACCGGACGACCAGCCTTGGCCACGCGGGTAATGAAGTTGGTCTGTCGACACAAAAACGCCGGGGTCTGAAGCACGTCGACTACGGCCGCGACCTCGTCGATGGGTGTATCTTCGTGCACGTCGGTCAACACGGGCACGTCAACCTCGCGCCGTACATCGTCCAGAATACGCAAGCCCTCCTCAAGGCCCGGTCCGCGAAAGCTCTTGTGCGATGAGCGATTCGCCTTGTCAAAAGACGACTTGAATACGAAAGGCACGCCGGCTGCCGCTGTGATTTCCTTCATACGGCCCGCCACGTCCATGGTGAGCTGGCGACTTTCGACCACGCACGGGCCGGCAATCAGGAACAGCGGTCGATCATTGCCGACCTCAAACCCGGCCATGTGCATGATTTAGCTCCCTGCACTCGTGGACGCGAGTGCCGGTTTGCGCGACTCGCCGTACTCGCGCGCCGCACCAACGAAACCGGCGAACAGCGGATGCCCGTTACGCGGCGTGGACGTGAACTCCGGGTGGAATTGGCAGGCGAGGAACCACGGGTGATCGGGCAACTCAGCGATCTCCACGAGGCCGTCCTCCGACCGCCCCGAAAAGACCATACCGTGGGCGCGCAGCTGCTCAAGATACGTATTGTTGAATTCGTACCGGTGACGGTGGCGCTCGACCACCTCATCGGCACCGTAGGTCGCGCGGGCAAGTGTGTCGGCGACAAGCGCGCAGGTCTGCCCACCCAGCCGCATGGTGCCGCCTTTGTCCGAGTCCTCATCACGCCGCTCTACGACGCCACTGGCGTCCTGCCATTCAGTGATTAACGCGATGACCGGGTGCTCACCCTCCGGATCCATCTCCGTGCTGACCGCGCCGGAGAGCCCGGCAACGTGCCGTGCGAATTCGACCACCGCGACCTGCAAACCAAGGCAAATACCGAGATAGGGAATCGCGTTCTCCCGCGCGAAACGCACGGTTTGCACTTTGCCCTCGAACCCACGTTCGCCGAATCCGCCTGGCACCAGAATCGCATCCATGCCTTGCAGACATTCGGGGCCGTGATCCGCGATGTGCTGCGATTCGAAGTAGTGAATATTGACCCGTGTATTGGTGTGGAGGCCGGCGTGCATCAACGCTTCATTCAAAGACTTGTAAGAGTCGCGGAAATCGACGTATTTCCCGACCATGGCGATGTTGGCCTCACCGGTTGCATGGTCCTTCGCCGCCACGACGCGCTTCCAGACCGACAGATCCGCCGCCGGTACGTCAAACCCGAGCTTCTCAACGACGATGTCGTCGAGGCCCTCTTCGTTCAGTAGCAGTGGAATCTTGTAAATGTCATCCGCGTCGACACCCTGAATGACAGCCCGAGGGTCCACGTTTGTGAACAGCGCAATCTTGCGTCGCTCATCTTTGGGTATGGGCCGATCCACACGGCACAAGAGAACGTCCGGCTGGATGCCGATGGAACGCATTTCCTTGACCGAGTGCTGCGTGGGCTTGGTCTTCAATTCGCGCGCGGCGGCAATATACGGCACCAGCGTCAGGTGCAGATACAGCGTCATCCCCGGCCCGGCATCGACGCCAAATTGACGGATCGCCTCCAGAAAAGGCAGCGACTCGATATCGCCGACGGTGCCGCCAATCTCGACGATGCACACATCCACATTGCCCGCCCCACGGCGGACACTGTCCATAATTTCGTCGGTGACGTGCGGGATGACCTGCACGGTGGCACCGAGGTACTCGCCACGCCGCTCTTTTCGAATCACGCGATCATAGATTCGGCCGGTCGTGAAATTGCTGTTGCGGCTGGTCGTGGTGGAGATAAAACGCTCGTAGTGCCCGAGATCGAGATCAGTCTCCGCGCCGTCATTGGTAACAAACACCTCACCGTGCTGAAACGGGCTCATGGTGCCGGGATCGACGTTGATGTAGGGATCGAGTTTGATCATCGACACGCGCAAGCCGCGTGCTTCCAGAATCGCACCCAGTGACGCTGCCGCGATGCCTTTGCCCAGTGAGGACACCACACCGCCGGTCACAAAAATAAAGCGCGTCATGATTACTCCGCCTCGAAGAAAATCGCGAAAAGGCCTCGCGACAAGACGGGAAGAAAAGGTAACAGAAAGCCCTCTTGGGCGACAGTCGCAAACGCGGCACAGCGGAACAAATGTCCGCGTTTATCGGTGTTTGCGTTCTCCCCGGCGATCGACTTTTCGCATTTGCATCGCGGCGTTTGCGCGAAGCACCGCGGGGTCAGGCGCCGGCCTGCGTTTTAGCCGGGCCCGTCGGCGGCGCCGTGAACGACGCCGCCGGGTGCCATTCAACCTGCCCGCCCAGATCGTCCGCCATCCACCATGTGCCAATGGCCACAATGTCGCCATCACGGCAGACCAAGGGCACGGCCTGCCGGCGCCAGGGCAAAACCTGGTGCTCGTTCAGAAACGACTTCAAGCGCCGCGACGGACGGCGGCCGAATCGCTCGCCCCCTCGGCGTGACCTGACGCGTAACGCCGGGGCATCCCGATCGGATGGCAACCAGCGAATCTCACCCGCCGCGCCGGGCAGCGCGACCCTTTCGCCCGGGCTTAGCACGCGATCGAATTCCGTGCTGGCGGCGTCGTCCTCAGTGAGGTAGACCCAATGATGAAAGCGCCGCATCAATAGCGTGCCGTGGCGCAATGACGGATGCGTATCGCGGCCAGCCTCCCGGCATTGACGCACAAATTCCGTGAGGCGCCTTGCTGGCACCGCGTCGACACCACGGGCGCGCAGCCGTTGCCGCAGCGAAAGCAGGACGTCTGCCTCGCCGCACCGCTTCCCGGCCGAATAGAGCGCCACCGGATCATCCGGCAAGGCACCTTCCGACATCGCCCGCAACTGCTCAGCCGCTCGAGCACAGTGCCTGGCGCTGCGACTAACCGTGCGCGCAAACGCCGGCCAGCGCTCGGTCAGTCTTGGCGCAATTTCATGGCGCAGGTAATTGCGATCAAAGCGTGTGTCTGAGTTGGACGGATCGTCGATGAAGGCAATCCGCTCGCGTTCCACGTAATCGGTCAGCCACTGTGCCGGCGTCCGAAGCAGCGGGCGCCAGTGCTCTCCCACGCCAATTTCGGCGCGCGCAGGCATCGCGGATAAGCCCTCCAGGCCGGCACCACGCATGAGCTGCAGCAGCATCGTCAGAGCCTGGTCATCCCGGTGATGCGCCGTCAACAGGATGTCACCGGGGCGAAGCGCGTCCGCCAGGGCCCGATACCGCGCCGTCCGCGCACGCGCCTCCAGGTTGGAGCCCGCAGGCACCGCCACTTGGGCCGCGGACACCTCAAAACCAAACCGGCGGCAAACGGCCACAACCGTATCGCCCCAGGTCGCGCTGTCCGTGTGAAGACCGTGGTCAATGTACAGGCCGCGGGCGGGGTAACCGAGTTGCGCCATCGCGTGGACCAGCGCCATGGAATCGGCGCCGCCGGACACGGCACAAACAAACTGCGCCGACTCAACCGGACCGATCTGGCGGAGCGCGTCGTCCAGACGCGCGGGGGAAAAAACGGCCTCAGCCTTCCTTGAACTGGCCATAGGCGGCGATGCGCGCCATACGGCGTTCGACTAGCTGGTCAATGGACAAGGCATCCAGCTCCGCGAGCGCATTTTGGATCATCTCCGAAACACTGACCGCGGTGGCAGCCGGATCGCGGTGCGCGCCACCGACGGGTTCATCGATCACACCGTCAACCAATTCGAGCGACTGCAGCCGGTCGGCAGTGATGCCCATAGCCTTTGCAGCGGTTTCGGCGCGGTCAGCGCTTTTCCAGAGGATCGATGCGCAGCCTTCGGGCGAAATCACCGAATACACCGAGTAGCGGAGCATGTATACGGCGTCAGCAACACCGATGGCGAGCGCGCCGCCCGAGCCGCCCTCTCCGGTCACGACCGTGACGATTGCTGTGCGCAGAGGCGCCATGGCAGCCAGATTGCGCGCAATCGCATCACTTTGGCCGCGTTCCTCGGCACCTACTCCGGGGTAGGCGCCGGGCGTATCGATGAATGTGATCACCGGCATGCCAAAACGCTCAGCCATTTTCATCAAGCGCAGCGCCTTGCGATAGCCTTCGGGCTTGGGCATGCCGAAATTACGGCGCACTTTTTCGCGCGTCGAGCGGCCTTTTTCATGCCCGATCACCATGACGGGTCGACCCTCAAGACGGGCCAGCCCCGCCAGGATCGCCGGATCGTCGGCAAAGGCACGGTCGCCGCACAGTTCCTGAAAGTCCTCGAACGCGTGTTCGAGGTAATCCGAGGTATGCGGGCGCAGCGGATGACGCGCGAGCTGCGCAATCTGCCAGTCCGACAGGTCTGAAAAAATACTGCGTGTCAGCGAATCACACTTGGCGCTCAGACGCTCCACTTCCTCGTTGATGTCGAGATTGGGATCGTCACTGACGTATTTAAGTTGCTCGATTTTGGCTTCGAGCTCCGCGATGGGCTGCTCGAATTCCAGAAACTTCATGTCCATGGCGCGCAAGCTTACCGCACTTTCACATCACACTGGCCAGATGTGCGCCCGCTTGCTCCCGGGTCAGGGCCGCCGGGTAAAGCAAAGTGACCTGCGACTCGCCGACCAGCGTCGCAAGTTCGCGCATAAGGAGGGTACTGGGCGTCACCTGCCAATCGTCGGGTAACGACAGTCTGGCCCGCGCAGATCGTCCGCGGTATTGAACGTGGACCGCGCACCGGCCGGGCCGATACGGCGACAGCGCATCGCGCAGTGCCCCGACAAACTCGGGCCCGTCCGGTTCGTTCACCTCAATCAGAATGTGCGACGCCAGCCGCGCGCGGGCGTCATCGAGCGTTTCCACATGGCGCGCATTGATCCGCCAGTCGTTCAGAAAGTCGTCATAACGGACCAGGCCTTCAACAAGGATCAGCGTGTCCTTGGTCAGGATCGCCCGGTGCGCATCCACAACCTCATCGTTCAGCGCCACTTCGATGCGCTCGGTCTGGTCATCCAGAGCCAGATTGATACGCCCGCCGCGCCGCTGCATGACGTCCACGATGCCGCCAACCAGAATCGGCACGCCGCGGCGTCTCTGGCCCTCCGACGGGGGCGGCCCCAATCCTTCGATGTGCTCCGCCAAAGTGGCACCGGTAATGGCCGTGAGCTCGCGGCGGACACTGTTGACCGGATGCCCGCTCAACCACAAACCCAGCGCCTGTTTTTCCATCGCCAGCACGTCATCGGAGTGGGGGCGTGCAGGCGCAATACGGGTTGGCCGGGTGGGCGCCTCGACGGTGCCGCCGCCAAACAAATCGCTTTGACCCGCCTCGGCGTCCTTGGCCTGCTGCTCGGCCGCCTTGACGGCCTCGGGCAACTCGTCCAGCAGAGCGGCGCGATGCGGGCCGAGGCTGTCCAGCGCCCCCGCCTTGATCAACGCTTCGATGGCGCGCTTGTTCAACCGGTGTAGATCAGCGCGTGCGCACAGGTCAAACAGATCGGCGTACGGCCCGCCAGCCTCGCGGGCCTCGATGATGGATTCGATGGCCGACCGGCCCACCCCTTTGATCGCACCGAGCCCGTATCGGATGTTGCCCCGCGCGCGGACGGTAAACGCATAGGCCGACGTATTCACATCGGGCGGGCTGATGGTCAGGCCCTCGCCGCGACAGTCACGCACCAGAAGATCGAGCTTGTCGGTGTTGTCGAGGTCCGCCGACATCACTGCGGCCATGAACGCGGCCGGATAGTGTGCTTTTAGCCACGCCGTCTGGTACGACAACACGGCATAGGCAGCGGAGTGTGACTTGTTAAATCCGTATCCGGCGAATTTCTCCATCAGATCGAAGATGTACGACGCGCGATCGCGATCCACGCCGTTGTCGACGCTTCCGTCGACAAAAATGGTCCGCTGCTTGGCCATCTCGGCCGGTTTTTTCTTGCCCATTGCCCGGCGCAGCAGATCGGCGCCGCCAAGCGAATAGCCGGCAAGTTCCTGTGCAATCTGCATCACCTGTTCCTGATACAGGATGACGCCGTAAGTGGGCTCGAGGATGCCCTCGAGCGACGGGTGGGGATATTCCACCTGCTCCTCACCGTGCTTGCGCTTGATGAAATCCTCCACCATGCCCGACTGCAGTGGACCAGGCCGGTACAGCGCGACCAGCGCCACGATGTCATCGAAGCTGTCGGGACGCAGGCGCTTGATCAGGTCTTTCATGCCGCGGGATTCAAGCTGGAAGACCGCAGTCGTCGCGCAACGCTTGAGTAGATCAAAGGCGGCCACATCGTCCATGGGCAGGTCTTCAAGAACCAGTGGCGCCTCACCCTGCTCTGCACGAAGCTGGTTTACCGTCTTCACCGCCCAGTCGATGATCGTCAGCGTGCGTAACCCAAGAAAGTCAAACTTGACCAGCCCGGCGGCCTCAACGTCGTCCTTGTCGAGTTGCGTTACCGGGCTGTCGCTGCCCTCTTCGCAGTAGAGCGGCGTGAAGTCGGTCAGCTGCGACGGCGCGATAACGACACCGCCGGCGTGTTTGCCTGCATTTCGCGCCAGACCTTCAAGCCGTTTGGCAAGGTCGAGCAGCGCTCGCACCTCGTCGTCCTGTTCGTACGAAGACTGCAGTTCGGCATCCTGCTTCAGCGCCTTGTCGAGCGTCATGCCCACTTCGAACGGGATGAGTTTGGCAATGCGGTCCACGAAGCCATACGGATGCCCGAGCACGCGACCCACGTCGCGCACAACGGCCTTGGCCGCCATCGTGCCGTATGTGATGATCTGCGAGACCCGCCCGCGACCGTAGCGGTCGGCCACGTAATCGATGACGCGGTCGCGCCCCTCCATGCAGAAGTCCACATCGAAGTCCGGCATCGACACGCGTTCGGGATTCAAAAAACGCTCGAACAGGAGATCGTGCTCGAGCGGATCGAGGTCAGTAATGCCAAGACAATAGGCCACCAGTGATCCGGCGCCCGAACCTCGGCCCGGCCCGACCGGCACACCGTTATCCCGCGCCCACTGGATGAAATCGGCCACAATCAGAAAGTAACCGGGGAACCCCATAGTCTCGATTACGGACAGCTCGGTCGCTAACCGCTCATCATACTCAACGGTGCGCGCAACGCCGGCCGCCTCCAGGCGTTTTTTGAGGCCCACGCGTGCGTTTTCAGCCAGCGCCTGTTCAACGCTTTGCCCGGCAGGCAACGGAAAGTCCGGCAGGACGCTCTCACCGAGCGTCAGATCAAGCGAGCAGCGTTGTGCCACCAGAACGGTATTGTCCAGCGCCTCGGGCAAGTCCCGAAACAGCGCGCGCATCTCGGACGCGCTGCGCAGATACTGCTCATCGGTGTAGTTGCGCGGCCGACTGGTGTCATCAAGCGTGTACCCGTCGTGGATACACACGCGCGCCTCGTGCGCGACGAAATCGTCGGCGGACAGAAAACGGACGTCGTTCGTCGCCACCAGAGGGAGACCAAGGCGCGCCGCCAGCGCGACCGCCGCGTGCAAGTGCCGGTCCTCATCCGGTCGCCCTGTTCGGCTGATCTCAAGAAAATAGCGGTCCTTGAAGCACGCCAGATGCCGCGCGACCAGGTCGTCAGCTAATGCCGGATTCTGTCCGAGCAGCGCACGCCCGACGTCGCCTGCGTGCCCGCCCGACAGGGCGATCAACCCGGCGCAGCTCCCGGCATCGAGCCAATCGCTCTGGATGTACGCCCGCCCAAGCTTCTGTCCCTCGAGATAGCTGCGCGTGATCAGTCGCGACAGGTTCAGGAACCCGACGCGGTTTTGACACAAAAGGGTCAGTAGCGCGGGCGGCTCGTCATCCTCGCGGACCCACAGGTCGGCACCAATAATGGGCTTCACACCGCTCTTTAGCGCCTGACGATACGCTTTGACCAGCGCAAAGAGATTGCTGTCGTCAGTGATGGCCACAGCGGCCATGTCGCCGGCCTTGACCGACGCCATCAACGGACCGATGCGAACCACACTGTCGAGCAATGAGAATTCGGAGTGCACGCGAAGGTGCACGAAGCCCTCACCAGACCTCGTCATGCTCATCCGCGCTCCGCAAGCGCGCGACGCACAGGCCGGAACGAGCGTCGGTGTTCCGGACAAGGGCCGTGTTCGCGGAGTGCTGCCAGATGAGCGGGTGTCGGATAGCCCTTGTGCCGGGCGAAACCGTACTGCGGATAGTGAGCATCGAGGTTGTGCATGGTTCGATCCCGCCACACTTTGGCCAGAATCGATGCCGCGCCGATCGCGACATCGGACGCATCACCTCCGACGAGGCACTGCGTGCGCAATGGTACGCCGTTGCGCTCAAAGACGGGACTGCGGTTCCCGTCGACGCGGACGTCGGTCGGGCCCACCGACAGCCCGGCCACGGCTCGCTGCATGGCCAGAAACGTGGCATTCAGGATATTTAGCGCATCAATCTCGGAATGGCTTGCACTTGCAATGTGATACGCGTGTGCGCAAGAAACAATCTGATCGGCAAGCGCTTCGCGCCGGGATGCGCTCAGCGCCTTCGAGTCGTCAATCCCCGCCACCGGACGCGCAGGATCGAGAATGACCGCGGCCGCGACGACCGGACCGGCCAGCGGGCCGCGACCGGCTTCGTCCACACCGCACACAAGACTGGGTTGTGTCATGGGGAGAGGCGCTCAAGCACCGCGTCGGCCGCGCGCGCACTCGCATCGTTCGCCAGAACGCCGCGCAGTTGATCAAAACGAGCCAGCATCGCGGCATTACCGTCCGGACTGTCGAGTTGAGCATTGACCGCCCGCGCCAAAGCGTCGGCGGTCATGTCCTCTTGCAGCAATTCCGGGACCAACGGCGAACCGGCGAGCAGATTGGGAAGCGAAAAGTGCGCAATCCGGATCAGATTGAATTTTCGCAGCACAAAGGACGTGACAGGTGATAATCGATAGCCGACCACCATCGGTCGGCCGATCAGCATGGCCTCCAGCGTTGCCGTACCCGAGGCGAGCAAAACGCAGTCGGCGGCCGCCATCGCGTCGGTTGCCTGCTGATCGAGGAATCGAACCGACCCCGCCTGCAGATCGCCAAAGCGGGCTCTCACGTCGGCGCCGAGCGATGGCTCGGCCACCGGCACCAGAACCTGCAGGTCAGACTGCGTGCGCGCCACTTTGTCGACGGCGTCGGCAAAGACATCCGCGGTTCGCGAGATTTCGCTGTGCCGACTGCCCGGCAGCACCGCGAGCACGCGCGCCGATGGCGAGATGCCAAGTCGCTGGCGTGCCGGGCCCTTTGTTTGCGCGCGGTCGAACCGGTCTGCCAGTGGGTGCCCGACAAAGCGCGCGGCTACGTCATGCGCGGCGTAAACGTCCGGTTCAAACGGCAGCAGACACAGCACCTCGTCAACGGCTTTGGCGATGCCATGCACCCGTTTTTCCCGCCATGCCCAGACCGACGGACTGACGTACTGCATGGTGGGAACGCCGCGCCCGCGAAGCCAACGTGCCACGCTCAGATTGAAGTCCGGAAGATCAATGCCGATGAATAGATCGATCGGCTCGGCGATGAATCGTCTTCGGAGATGCCGCCTGAGTCTGAGCAGGCGCGGCAGGTGTCGCAGCACCTCCGCGAGACCCATGACCGACAGCTCGCATGCGTCCGTCCACAGTTCGGCTCCGGCCGCCAGCATGTCCGACGCCCCAACGCCAACCACCCGAATATCCGGTCGACGTGCCTTGAGCTCACGAACAAGCCCAGCGCCGAGGGCGCTGCCAGACGCCTCGCCGGCAATGACGCCGATGGTTGGCATCAGCGAATAATGCTGCGTTCGCTTTCTCGCAGAAAGCGCACAAAATCTTCGAGCGCCGGCTCGTCGCCGAAGTCGTCGGCCATACGGACCAGCGCCTCTTCGAGACCGAGGTCGCTGCGATAAAGCACTTTGTACGCCAAGCGAATTTTGCGAATCGCATCCGAGGTGTAGCCGCGGCGCTTCAAACCCTCAACGTTGATGCCGCGCGGCACTGCCATGCGTCCGGCCGCGGTGATGTACGGCGGCACGTCCTTGTTGAGATCGCAGTTCATGCTGCAGAACGCGTGCGCTCCGATCCGGCAAAACTGATGCACTTTTGTAAAGCCACCAAGAATCGCGTAATCACCCACGTGGACATGGCCAGCCAGTGTCACGTTGTTCGCAAGAATCGTGTGGTCACCCACGACGCAATCGTGCGCGACATGAACATAGGCCATGATCCAGTTGTCATCGCCGATTTGAGTATCACCGCGATCCTGCGACGTACCTCGATTGATGGTGACGTTTTCGCGGATCGTGTTGCCGTTGCCGATGGACAGCGTCGTGCGCTCACCGGCGTATTTCTTGTCCTGCGGCGGGCCACCGATCGAACTGAACGGATGGAATCGGTTGCCCTCACCGATGCGCGTGGGGCCTTCGATGACAACGTGCGCATCCACCGTGCTGCCTGCGCCAATCGACACGTCTGCGCCGATGACCGCATAGGGCCCGACAGTGACATTTTCCGCAAGCCGCGCGCTGTCGGCGATGATCGCCGTCGGGTGAATCAAGGCTCGAATTCCGATGGTGCGCACATGAGTTCAGCAGCGGCCACGAGCGCGCCGTCGACGCGCGCCTCGGCGGCGAACTTCCACACGCGTTTCAGGTGCCGTAGAAGCTTGACGTCCATGACCAGCTGGTCACCCGGTTCGACCGGCTTGCGAAATCTGGCTTTGTCGATGCCCACAAAATAATAGAGCGTGTTGTCGTCGGGCGTGCTTCCCACCGTCGCAAACGCCAGCAGACCGGTGGCCTGAGCCAGGGCTTCAAGGATAATCACGCCCGGCATGACCGGCCGCTGCGGGAAGTGACCCTGAAAAAACGGCTCGTTGATGGTCACGTTCTTGACCGCCTGAAGTGTTTCGCCTGGTCGGCAGTCGATGACGCGGTCAACCAGAAGAAACGGATAACGATGCGGAAGCTGCTTGAGCACCGCGTGGATGTCCATCGAATAGCCTGAAGTCATGCTGTGAGGTCTGCGTAGCGTACGGGCGGGATCAAAGAATCGCCGGGTTCAGTCATCGCCCTCGCGGTCGGGCGTCGTCGCCGCCGACTCGCCGATTGACGCAACGGCTTTCTCCAGCCGCTTGACCGTCCGTGCGAGATCATCGAGCCGTCGGAAGCGAGCACTGTTGCGGCGCCAGCGCGCAGCTTCGTCCATCGGCAGCGCGCTGGAGTATACCCCCGGCTTGTCGATCGAGCGATTCACCATGGTCTGGCCGGTCACCGTGACGTCGTCACATATATTCAGATGGCCGACGAACCCGACCGCACCGGCAACGAGGCAACGCTTACCGATCACCGTGCTGCCTGACACGCCGGAGCACGCCGCGACGATGGTGTGATCGCCAATGCGCACGTTGTGACCGATCTGAATCTGGTTGTCGAGCTTGACGCCGTGACCGATGACTGTGTCCTCGACAGCACCACGGTCGATGGTCGTACCGGCCCCCACATCCACATCGTCACCCAAAACGACCCGACCGACCTGAGGCACTTTCAGCCAGCCTTCGGCCGCGCGTGCATAGCCGAAGCCGTCCGATCCGATCACCGATGCGGGATGCAGCGTGACACGCGCACCGATTTCGCAGTGGTGCGCGACGGTCACGTTGGCTGTGAGCACGCTGTGCGGCCCGACACGGGCGTGGCGACCGACCACGCATTGCGGCCCGATAAACGCGCCCTCACAAACCTCGGCGCCCGCCTCGATGACGGCGCCTGGCGCTACGTGCGCAGTGGGGTGAATCTCTGCGGTTGGGTCGCAACTCGCCGCGGCATGAATACCCGGCGCGTGACCTGTCGACGGGTGCAGGACCGTGGCGATCCGGGCGTAGGTCACGTAGGGATCGTCGGTGATCAGCGCGTTGGTCGCGCACCCGGCGGCGTCCTCGGCCGACAACACGACAGCGCTTGCCGCGCACTGTGCGAGCTTGGGCCGATACTTTGGATTAGCGAGGAACGCCAACGTGCCCGGGCCCGCGTTGGCGAGCGTAGCCACGTGCCCCACACGTGCGTCGGGATCACCGATCAGCTCGCAACCGAACTGGGCGGCGAGTTCACCAATCGCGATTCCCGGTCTCGTCGCGCCCATTGGCAGAAGCGCTATCCGACGGGCCTAATCGCCGCCTTTGAAACGGCTGTCGAGCGCGGACAGAATCTGCGCCGTCACGTCCACCGCGTCGCTGGCAAACAGAATCGCTTCGCCGCTCACGATCATGTCGTAGCGCTGCGTGCGCGCAAAGGACTGGACTTCTTCCATTAGCGATTTCTGGAGCTGGCCCAGAATTTCACTTCGGCGCAGCGTCAGGTCCTCGTTGATCTCCTCCTGACGGCGCACCAGATCACGCTGCTTGTCGCGCAGCGTGCGCTCCGCTTCGCGGCGCTCCTGGTCGGACATGACCGCGCCATCGCGCTGCAGTTTTTCCAGTTCGGATTTGAACTCGGTCTCCTGGTCCTTCAGGCCGCGCAGGCGTGGCGCAAATTCGTCCTCAAGCGCCTGCAGCGATGATCTGGCCTGAGGCGCCTCGGCAAGGAGTCGCTTCACGTTCACGACGCCGATGTTGAGATCGGCAGCGCCGCTCGGCGCGGTCAACGCCAACAGCGCAAGCGTCAGCAGTGCAGAAAAAAATCGTTTGTTCATCGTTCACTCGTCTCTTGTGTACCCTGGTTAAGCCGGTATCAGAACGACCGGCCAACCGAAAACTGGAATCGCTCAATGTCATCGCCCTGACGCACAATAATCCCGTTGCTGTCGCGCACATCGTCCACCGTGTTGAACGGAAACGCGTAACTGAACCGGAACGTGCCGAGGGGGGCGAGCCATTCTACCGCGATGCCCACGGACTGGCGAAGGGTATCGCCCGACGGGCCAAATTCAAGCTCCGGATTAGTGGCGAACGTCGCAGGCGGGTTGATCTCCCGGAAGATGGTGCTGTCGGTGTTAAATACGTTGCCGATGTCCCAGAAGATCGACGCGCGGGTCGATGCAGCCAGTTTTTCGGGGGTCGGCAAAATCAATGCGAGCTGGCTGGTCGCCAGCATGTTGCCCCCGAACGCGTTTCCACGCGAGTCCACCGGCCCCAGACGGCTCTGGCGGAAGCCGCGAATCGAGTCCGGCCCGCCCGCAAAGAAATTCTTGTAGGGGGGCAATGCCGTCGTGCTGCCGAAATCTTCACCGTACGCCAGATTGACGTTCCAACTCAGAATGAATCGGCCGCCCAGTGGGAACAGCCCGCCAAAATCGTAGCGGGCAATCCAGTACTCGACGCTGCTTCCCGGCACGGTCATGTTGAGTGTTGCCCGTTGCCGGATGCCTTTGGTGGGAAAAATAAATCGGTTTCGGCTGTCATAGAGCCATCCGGCAAAGATCTCGAATGCCTGGAATTCAGTACCGCAGATGTCCACCGCCTCAAAACGCAAGTCATCCGGCGACAGGCCCGTGGTTGGGAACTGCGCCCCGCACGAGTCGCCGTCAATATTGACGACATCAAACGGATCGCCGTTGTTGCGAATCCACGCGAGGCCCTGCTGCGAGCTGAACGAGTTGGCCTCCAACCGGGTGTCCTGCAGATCGACGCCCAAATTGAAGCGTGAGAATTCCGACAGTGGCCAGCCGTAACTCAGCTGCAGGGACAGAATCTCGGAAGCAAAGTTCGAGGACGCCGCACTCAAGCGCGTGGTGTCGGTGTAGCTCACCCCCACGGTCCGACTCACCCCGTCGGCCGTCGCATACGGATTGGTGTGATTGAAACTGTAAACCTTGTTGAACTGGCCGGCGTTCAAGTCCAGCGCCACGCGTTCTCCGCGCCCGAGGAAGTTGGTGTGGGTGAAGTTGCCGTTCAGCGTCAGACCGAACACCTGCGAGAAGCCGAGCCCGCCGCCAAACTGCCCGGGCAGACCTTCTTCGATATCAAACTCCACATCGACCATGTCGTTGCTGCCCGGCACCGGCACCGTGTCGTATTCGACGCTCTCGATGAACGGCAGCTGCTGGATACGTTGCTGGGACCGCTCGAGCGCCGTGTTGGACAGCCAGCCGCTCTCCATCTGACGCATTTCACGACGGAAAACTTCGTCATTGACCGACCGCGTCCCGTTAAACGATATCTCGCGCACGTACATCCGGTCGCCCGGCAGTATCCGCAGATCCAGCGCGACCGTGCGCGCCTCGGGATCGATATCCGGTATCGGCTGCACCTCTGCCTGCGCGTAACCCTCACCGCCCAGCCGGAAGCTGATCAGCTCATTGCTCTGCGTCATCAACTTGCGCGAGAAGGTCTGTCCCGGCTTGATCAGCACGAGGTTTCGAAGCTGTTCCTCAGGAATCACAAGATCGCCCGAGAGCGTGACATCGGACACGGTGTAGGTGTCGCCCTCATTCATATTGATGGAGACGTACACATCTTTCTTGTTTGGTGAAATCGCGACCTGCGTGGACGTGATGGCGAAGTTGGCGTAACCACGATCCATGTAATACGATCGCAGCGTTTCGAGATCGCCCTCCAGCGCTTCGCGCGAGTACCGATCATCCTTGCGGAAAAAGGACAGCAGCGTGGCGGTTTTCAGGGTGAGTTCACCCAATAATTCCTTATCGCTGAAGACCGTGTTCCCGACCAGGTTCACCTGTTTGATTTTCGCGCGGTCACCTTCCTTGATCTTGATCAGGACATCGACGCGGTTACCATCGAGCTCGGACACTTCGGTGTCGACCGTGGCGCCATATTTGCCCCGATTGAAATACTCCGAAGTCAGGTACTGCTTGACCTCATCCAGCGTCGAATTGTCAAACGACTCACCGGGAGCCAAACCCACACCTCGCAGGTTCTCCTTGAGATCCTCGGTCTTGATGTCTTTGTTACCCTCGATCTCGAACGACGCGATGGCGGGTCGCTCGCGAACGACGATGACCAGCACATCCCCGTCACGCCGCAGCTGGGCGTCAGAGAAAAAACCGCTCTGGTAGACCGCGCGCAGGGTTTCCTGCAAACGACTCACGGTGAGCCGATCGCCGATGTCGATGGGCAGATAATTGAACACCGCGCCGTCGGTGATGCGACCCAGCCCCTCGATACGGATATCCCTGACAATAAACCCGTCTTCCTGCGCACAAGCGGGCCACCACGACGCCAGGAAGACCGCAGCCAGGCAGACCTTTACGCTCGCACGGCTCATCCGACAAACCGCCCAATGTCTTGAAACACGGCAAACCCCATCAGTAAAAAGAGCAAGGTGATGCCCACCTGCTGACCGATAATCTCGGTGCGCATTGAGACCGGAGACCCTTTCACGGCCTCCACGAGCTGAAAGACAATTTGCCCGCCGTCCAGCATTGGAATGGGCAGCAGATTCAATACACACAAACTGATCGACAGCAGCGCAATAAATTCAAGGTAGGCATCCACGCCCGCCTGCGCGGTCAACCCCGCGTACTGCACGATGCTGATCGGCCCGCTGATGTTCTTCACCGAAACATTGCCGACTACGATCTGGTACAGCGTCTTGACGATCAGCACGCTGAAATCGACCGTCTCGACCATCGCGAGCCCCACCGACTCCACCGGACCGTGACGGCGCGTGACCATCATCGGTTCCCACAGGTCCTCGGCATTTTCCGGCACAGCAAGGCCGATGCCGAGCAGCCCCACTTTCTGTCCGTTTCGCTCGCCCTCGGACAATGTGACGTCAACGCTTCGTGGGCGTACGTCATTGCGCAGGTAGTCGATACGTACGGTTTCGCCTGGCCGCGCGGACACCTCGACCACAAGTTCATCCCAATTCTCGATGACCCGATCGCCCACCCCGATGATGCGGTCCCCGGCGAGCATCCCGACGCTTGCCGCCGCCCCGTCGGGCGCCACAGAGCCGAGAATCGCTGGATACGCCGGCCGCCAGGTATCGAACCCGAGCCCGGGCAACAGCGCTCCCGGTACGGTCAGATCCTCGCTCGACTGGCTCGCATCCAGTTTGATCGAGCGGGCACGTGCGTTCGCATCGTGGATATCAAGCTCAATCACAGGGCCATCGATCACCGCCTCGAGCAGCGCTACGCTGGCGTCGTTCCAGGTCACAACCGGCCGCCCGTTTACCGCCTTGATCTCATCCCCGCTGACGAGCCCGGCCCGATCCGCAATGCCACCCGCGGTCACCGGTCCGACCACGGACCGAACGTCGGCAGAGCCGATAACGAACACAAGCCAGAAGATCGCGATGGTCAAAAGAAAATTGGCGAGTGGGCCGGCCACCAGGATCGCGATGCGCGCCCAAGGCGACTTGTCGGTATACGCCCGACCGCGGTCCGCCTGAGGAACCGGGCCCTCACGCGCATCCAGCATCTTGACGTAGCCACCGAGCGGCAGAGCGGCAATCTGGAAACGGGTCTGGTCTGCGCCATAGCGCCGCGACCAGATGGGTTTGCCGAAGCCCACTGAAAACTGAAGCACCTTGACGCCTGCCATCCGCGCCACGATGTAGTGGCCGTACTCGTGAACGGTTACGAGCACGCCGATTGCGACGATCGCGGCGACTGCCGTAAGCACTGCCGTCATGCCAATTCCTGAGAGAGTCTGTGTTGTAACGAGAACCGACCGTTATCTGCGCGCATGGTTCCCCTGACTCTGGGGTGCTAGCCGCGGGGTCAGGCCCGGTCGACCAGCCACATCCCGAGTGCCAGCAACGGTGCCGCCGCGCAGACGCTGTCGATTCTATCAAGGATACCGCCATGACCGGGAAACAGCTTGCCGCTGTCCTTGAGGCCCGCGTTACGCTTGAACAGACTCACGATCAGATCGCCGACGACGGACGCCAGCGCAATGGCGATCGCGCATAGCCCGAACGGCCCCGGCGGCATACCCAGCAGCGGCGCCATGCCGGCGGCCACGGCGCCACAGAGCACCGCCCCGCCCGCCACGCCCTCCCACGTCTTGCCCGGGCTGACCGCGGGGGCCAGTTTATTTTTCCCAAACGCCTTTCCGCTGAAATACGCACCGGTGTCGGCCGCCCAGACCATCAGAAATGCGCAAAACAGCCACAGCGGGCCGTCCGGCACGCGCTGGGCCAAAAGGACCAGACCTAGCCACGCCGGCACCAATACCAGCACGGAAGCCGCATGCACCAGCATGGCGGACACGGGGGTTGGATAACGGATCACCCACACCAGCGCGGCCGCCCACCAGATTGCCGCCGGCCCAAGGATAACGACGGGTGAGATGGCGAAGCGGAATACGGCGACATGGCAAAGTGTCAGCAAAAGGGCGCCGCTGACGACGTAAGGCGCGCGCTGTGCGGGCGTCGAGAACCCCGCAAACCCAGCCCACTCCCAGAACCCCCCGACCAGCAACACGCCGAGCGCCGCGCCAAGCCACAGAGGGGGGAGATAAAAAATGGCGCCAAGGAGAAGCGCGGCGAGGACAAGGGCCGTGATCAGCCGCTGGCGGATCACGAAAGCTGCTGGGCGGTTCGGCCGTAGCGACGCTGGCGGGTTTCAAAGCTGCTCAGCGCATCGCGCAGAGCGTCTTCATCAAAATCCGGCCAAAGCAGGTCCGAGAAATAGAACTCGCTGTAGGCGAGGTTCCAGAGCAGGAAATTGCTGATGCGCTGTTCGCCTCCCGTCCGGATAAACAGGTCGGGATCGGGCACGTTCGACAAGCTCATGGCGCCGTTAAGCGCGGCCTCATCAATCGACTCAACGGAGCGCGCGCCCGAGGCCACCTCCTCGGCCAACTGGCGTGCGGCCTGTGTGAGATCCCAACGTCCGCCGTACGACACCGCAATACGCAGCTTCAAACCGGTGTTCTCGCGGGTCAAGGCCTCGGCACTGGCCATCTGCGAACGCAGGCGTTTCGACAACGAGGGCAGATCACCGATAAACGCAATCTGGACGTTGTTCTCGTGCAGTTCTGCAACCTCGCGCTGGAGGGACTCCACGAACAAACTCATCAGCAGTTGCACTTCACGCGGGGGACGCCGCCAGTTTTCACTGCTGAACGCAAACAGCGTGAGAACCGGCACACCCATTTCGCCGCACGCCCGAACGATCCGTCGCGCGGCGGTTACACCCGCCCGGTGGCCGGCGCGCCGCGGCAGACCGCGAGCTTGCGCCCATCGGCCGTTGCCATCCATCACCACCGCGACGTGTTTGACGTCGATGGTCGGCATGAGCTGCTGCGGGTCGGGGCTTGGCGTCGTCATGATTCGTAGCGTGGGCTAGAACTGCATGAGCTCGGTTTCTTTTTCAGCGAGCGCGTCGTCCACTTTCTTGACGAACTGATCGGTGAGCTTTTGCACATCATCCTGCGCGCGCCGCTCATCGTCCTCGCCAATTTCCTTTTCCTTGACCAGATCCTTGAAGGTGCTGATCGCATCGCGGCGAATGTTGCGGATGGCAATACGACCGCCCTCCGCTTCGTTGCGAACCACACGAATCATGTCCTTGCGCCGCTCTTCGGTCAGCGGCGGCAGCGGCACCCGGATGGTCATACCCGCGGTGTTCGGGTTAAGCCCGAGGTCAGACGTCATGATCGCTTTTTCGATCACGCTGACCATGTCTTTTTCCCACGGCGCGATACTCAAGGTGCGCGCATCCTCAGCCGTCACGTTTGCCACCTGCGAGAGCGGCACCTGTGACCCGTAATACTCAACGGTGATGTGGTCCAGAAGGCTGACGTGGGCGCGGCCCGTGCGCAGCTTGGACAACTCTTGCTTGAGCGACTCCACGCTCTTTTCCATACGCTCAGCCGCGTCGGCCTTGATCTCATCAATCATGGGTCGATTCTCCTTTGGCACCGTTACCGTCGGACACGAGGGTACCAACCTGCTCGCCGCGCACGATACGCATGAGCGCGCCTTCTTCATTCAGGTTGAAAACCCTGAGCGGCAAATTGTTGTCGCGGCACATCACAATGGCGGTCGCGTCCATAACACCCAGCTTGTCTGACAAAACCTTGTCAAAAGACAACTCCGGGTAATGCTCGGCGTCAGGATTGGTGACCGGGTCGTCAGAGTACACACCATTCACCTTGGTGGCCTTCAGGAGCAAATCGGCGCCGATCTCGATGGCACGCAGTGCGGCCGCCGTGTCCGTAGTGAAAAACGGGCTGCCCGTTCCTGCGGCAAAAATGGTCACGCGCCCTTTCTCAAGATGACGCACTGCACGCCGGCGGATGTAGTCCTCGCAGACGTCGTTGATGCGAAGCGCCGACATCACACGCGCGTACACGTCGATCCGTTCCAGCGCGTCCTGCATGGCCAACGCGTTCATTACGGTGGCCAGCATGCCCATGTGATCCCCGGTGACGCGGTCTATGCCGCTGCGAGCAAGCCCTTCTCCGCGGAAGATATTGCCGCCACCGATGACGATACCCACTTCGATCTGCTCGTTGACGACGTCGCGTATCTCGCGGGCGATCCGATTGATCACCTCGGGGTCGATGCCGTAATCGGCTTTGCCCAGAAGCGCTTCGCCTGACAGTTTCAACAATATGCGTTTCACGCGCGACGTCCCGAGTGCAGATGTTGGGTTCGGCGCCTCGCCACCCCACCGTGGCAAGATGCCAGCTGATTGTGGCAACGCTGTGGCGCCATGGCGCCACACCGTTATCGCTTCGACAATTAGCCCTTCTGGGTCTCTTCGACCTGCTTGCGGACTTCCTCAGCGAAGTTCTCTTCCCTCTTCTCGATGCCTTCTCCGACACCGTAGCGAACAAAGCCAGCCACGCTGGCCGATTGCGAGGACAACAGCTTGCCGACTGTCTGCTTGTCATCCTTGACGAAGGGCTGACCAAGCAGCGTGACGCTGTTCACGAACTTGCGGACTTTGCCTTCGATCATCTTCTCGATGATCTCGGGCGGCTTGCCCGATTCGGCCGCCTGGGCCCGGTACACGTCGCGCTCTTTTTCAAGTACGTCGGCGTCCAGACCGGATTCGTCCAGGCAATGCGGGCTGCTGGCCGCGATGTGCATGGCAACGTCGCGCGCCAGGTCGTCGTCGCCGCCCGAAACAGCCACGAGGGTGCCGATGCGGGCACCGTGCAAGTAATGCCCGAGACGACCACCACCGCTGACGGTTTCGAACCGCCGCACACCGATGTTCTCGCCAATCTTCGCAATCAGATCGCGGCGCATTTCATCCACCGTCTGGCCATTGCCAGCCGGAGCGGCGTAAAGCGCGGCCAAATCGTCCGGCTTGGCGGCCAGCACAACATCCGCAGCCGTATTTGCAAAGCCGAGAAACTGCTCGTCCTTGGCAACGAAATCGGTCTCCGAGTTCACCTCGACGATGACGCCGTGCGTTCCATCGTCGGACGTGCGAATGACAATGACGCCTTCGGCGGCGACGCGACCGGCTTTCTTGTCCGCCTTCGCCTGACCGCTTTTGCGCATTTGCTCTGCTGCAGCGTCGATGTCTCCGTTGGCCGCGACGAGTGCCTTCTTGCACTCCATCATGCCGGCTCCGGTACGCTCGCGCAGTTGCTTGACCATGGCAGCTGTCACAGACATGGGAATTCCTCTTAAGATTGTTAGATGGTGATCGACGCCGGCTTTATTCTGCTGCCGGCGTGTCGTCGGACGGCGCGGCGTCAGCGGCAGGCGCTTCGGCTTCTGCCGGAGCCTCGGGCTCGCTTGGCTTGGCGTCTTTCTTCGGCGCCGCGGTCTTCGGTGCGGCCTTGCGGGCACCGCCCCGCTTGCGCGGTTTGCCGTCGGCGTCCAGTTCCACGAAATCGTCGTCGCCCACCGGAACGGTGGGTGCTGACGCCTTGCCCTCGAGCACCGCGTCGCTGACCACGCTGGTGTAAAGCGCGATGGCGCTCATGGCGTCGTCGTTGCCGGGAATCACGTAGTCAATCGGGTCCGGCGAGCTGTTGGTGTCTACCACCGCGATGACGGGAATGCCGAGCTTGTTCGCTTCGTGAACGGCGATTTTCTCGTGCATGACGTCGATGACAAAGAGCGCGTCGGGCAAAGACGGCATATCTTTGATGCCGCCGAGGCTGCGCTCGAGCTTGTCGAGCTCGCGGGTCAGCGTCAGCGCCTCGCGCTTGCTGATCCGTTCGAAACCGCCGTCGTCACGCAGCGACTCCAGTTCTTTCAGTCGCTTGATCGACTGGCGCACCGTCTTGAAGTTGGTGAGCATACCGCCCAGCCAGCGATGGCTGACATGGGGCATATCGCAGCGGCCCGCTTCACGGGACACCGCCTCACGCGCTGCTCGCTTCGTACCTACGAACATCACGGTGCCGCCATCGGCAACCAGATTCTTGATAAAGCCCGCGGCCTCGACAAACAGAGGCAAGCTCTTTTCGAGGTTGATGATATGGATCTTGTTACGCTGGCCGAAGATGAAAGGGGCCATTTTCGGATCCCAGAAACGGGTCTGGTGTCCGAAATGGACGCCCGCTTCCAGCATCCGACGCATTGAAACGTCGCTCATTGGAATTCTCCTGTCGGGTTGAGCCTCCACATGCCCCATCCGGCAACCCATCTGGGCTCACGGCAAGACCGCAGCCCGGGCACCCCGCCGAACGTGACGGCATGTGTGTGGATTTATTGCTAAAAAAGCGGCCGCTTTATACCATAGGCGGCTCGCTCCAACAAACCTCCCAGGTGCGATTTCTCTGCCATGGCCGTCACCATAAAGACCCCCGAGCAACAGGAAAAAATGCGCGTCGCCGGACGTCTTGCCGCCAGCGTGCTCGATATGATCGGGGATTACGTCAAACCCGGCGTAACCACCGGTGAGCTCGACCGCATTTGCCACGAGTTTATCGTGGACGAGCTCGGTGCCGTGCCCGCACCGCTCAATTACAAAGGGTTTCCCAAGTCGATCTGTACCTCGGTTAACCACGTGGTCTGCCACGGCATCCCGGGCGACAAGCGCCTCAGGAACCAAGACATCGTCAACATTGACACCACCATCATCAAGGACGGTTTCCACGGCGACACCAGCCGGATGTACCACGTCGGCAAGCGGACCGTCATCGGCCAGCGACTGACGCGGATCGCGCACGAGGCCATGTGCAAGGGCATCGAGACCATCCGGCCCGGCACCACGCTGGGCGACATCGGCCACACCATCCAGAGCTACGTCGAAGACCACGGCTATTCGGTCGTGCGCGAATACTGCGGCCATGGCATTGGCGAGTCGTTCCACGAAGACCCGCACGTTCTTCATGTGGGCAAGCCAGGGGACGGTCTGGCACTACGCGAGGGCATGACTCTGACCGTCGAACCCATGGTGAACGCAGGCCGCGCGGCGGTAAAGCCACCGCTGCGCGACGGCTGGACCGTGGTCACCAAGGACCATTCGCTGTCGGCTCAGTGGGAACACACCGTGCTTGTGACCGCCGATGGCTACGAGGTACTAACGCTTGGTGCTTCCGGCGAAATGTGACCTCACGCGCGACGCGCTCGACCAACTTGACGCGCGCCTCGCGAACAACGACCGCTCCCTCCGTTCATTCAAGACCGCGCTGACCGAGGGCAGCGCGCGGCAGATTGAGGCGTTTGAGTCGGATGCGCCGATCGACCGTCTCGTGCGCGCCCGTGCCCGACTCGTCGACGGCATTCTGATCCGCGCGTGGCGCCAGTGCGGCTCCCCTCTGATTGCGCCTTGCGCGTTGTGTGCGGTCGGCGGCTTCGGCCGGGGACAGCTTCACCCCGGCTCTGACATCGACATTATGGTGGTGGCGCCCGACGCCGCCTTGCTGGACCAACATCAGGGTGACCTCGCCGAATTTTTCACTTTGCTGTGGGACATCGGGCTTGAGGTCGGGCACAGCGCCCGCACCGTCGAGGACTGTGTGCGTGAAGCGACGGACGATGTGACCGTGGCCACCGCACTGATGGAATCCCGGCTGCTCGACGGCGACCCCGCTCTTTTTAAACGCATGCGCGCGGCCACGGGCCCGGATCGGATCTGGCCGTCCGCCGCGTTTTTCGAAGCCAAGCTCGCCGAACAGAGAGCGCGACACGAGCGCTATAATGACACCGGCTATAACCTCGAGCCCAACATCAAGGGCAGCCCCGGGGGGCTCCGCGACATCCAAATGGTGGGCTGGGTTGCCAAGCGGCACTTCGGCGCCGAAACGTTGCATGACCTCGTCGATAAGGGCTTTCTGACCGAAGCGGAATTCGACGGGCTGTCCAACGGGCGTTCTTTCCTCTGGAAGCTTCGCTACGCGCTTCACATCATGACCGGACGTCGTGAGGACCGCTTGCTATTCGATCATCAGCTTAGCCATGATAAGATAAGTCGTTTTTTAAGAAGTTCCTATTTGGATTCTACTTCGGTATGGAAGAGTGCGAAGAAGTTTGTTCGCTCGTTGATTAAATTT
>JBCCMA010000013.1:0-35250 GCA_039026595.1 Pseudomonadota bacterium | reverse complement strand
CGGATCGCGGACGGGCAGGATGTCGGCCAGAGTGCGATGGCGTGCTCTTGTACTGTCCACCTGCAGGAAGCGCTCGGCGGCGGCGTTCAGCGCGATCACGCGGCCCTGCGCATCCGTTCGCACCATCGCGTCGCTCATGTGATCGAGCAGGGTCATGCGCAGCTGGCGCTCGTCCGACAGGGCGCTGGCGAGCTGGTCGTCGATGGAGACGGCTGCATCGAGACGCCCGGCCGCAGGCCGGCACACGAGCAGGGTGTCCGCATCCGGACCGTCGCCCGCGGCGCGGGATTCGACCAGAAGTGCCCGCACCGCGCCCTGCGCGGTCACAAAGTCGAGTGGCCCGGCGGCGATTGAAAATGGCGGCGATGTCAGCAACGCGGCGGCGGCATCGCGCGTCAAAAATTCGGCCAGCCTGTGTCCATCAACCTCCGAACGCGCGTAGCCGAAGGCGTCCAGCCAGCCGTCCGTTGCGCACAGTATGATCCCGTCCGGCGACACGTGATGCGCGAGCGCGGGCAGACGGGCGAACAGGGCGTGCGCGGCCTCAGGGCGCGCCTCGCTGTTCGGACCGCCGGCTGTGACGTGTGATGTGATGAGGTCGAGCACGATGTCGGCTGCTACGCGCAGCGCTCCGACATGCGTCTTGCACAGCACAATGACATAAGGTGGTTGGTGTGTGGATGTCGCATCGAACCGGGTAGCGGCCCGCCGTCGGTTGACTTGAGAACTCGGCTGTCTTATCCGAGCACTCTTCTTCGACCGACTGTGACGCCTGTCACAGGCTGGAGCAGACAGGGCAACCCGACTGTCGCTCTACGGCAACGGCGCGCACTGCGAGCGTCTGGGCGTCGACGCAGTGGAGCAGGGTGCGTTCGTCGACAGGGTCGTTCAGCATGAGTCGCAGAGCGGCCGCCGCCGCCATGCTTCCAACCAGGCCGACAAGTGGCGGAAACACACCCTGACCGGCGCACGTACCGTCGACCATGTCGTCTTCGCCGTAGATGCACGCGTAGCACGGCACGTTGGGCGTACGGCGGTCGAACGCAACAACGTGGCCGGCGTAGCGAATCGCCGCAGCGGCAATATGGGGTGTTTGCGTCGCGACGCTGGCGGTGTTGATGGCAAACCGGCTCCCGAAATGGTCGGTGGCGTCAAGAACGAGATCGTGGTTTCTGACCTCGGATTCCAGTTCGGTGGCGTTGAGGCGTTGGTCGATCGCCCGCGTTGTGATGGTCGGATTGCGGGCACGCAAAAACTCGGCGGCCACCGACGCTTTGGCGTTGCCTACGTCGGCTTGGGTAAAGGTCGGTTGTCTCGGCAGATTGGTGATGTCAATCGTGTCGAAGTCATTGAGCGTGATCGTCCCGACTCCGGCACCGGCCAGATAAGTCAGTATCGGCGCGCCAAGGCCCCCTAAACCGATGATCAGAGCGCTGGATGCGGCGATACGTGTCTGCCCCTTTGCACCCCAGTCCTCAAGGACTGTCTGGCGCGCGTAGCGGTGTGCCTCGCTGTTTGGTGTCGTTTTCGCCATGCCTGATGCTAGCGTACCTGCGGATTGAGCCGAAAACTCGTTATAATCTCGGTGCCTACCGTCTGTATCGAGACCACATGTCCCGTATTGCGTCGCATACGCTGTCTGCCACGGCTCTCGAGCTGTGGCGGGGCGACCGCTGTTTGTTCACCGAGCTGAATCTGACCGTTTCCACGGGCGAATTGCTTCAGGTGACCGGTGCGAACGGCAGCGGCAAAACGAGCCTGCTGCGGGTGTTGACCGGGCTGTTGCCACCCGAGGCAGGCCATGTGCGGTGGAACGATGAGCCCATTCACAGGGCGCGCGCCGCTTTCCATGAGTCGATGGGCTACGTTGCGCACCGTGATGCGCATTACGACGACCTGACGCTGAGACAGAATCTTATGTGGGGAATCGGCCTTCATCACGACATTGAGAGCCGGGACGTAGACAGCACGCTTGAGGCACTGGATTGGTGCGAGCTCGCCGACGTTCCGGCGCATGCGTTGTCGGCCGGTCAACGCCGTCGTCTTTCCCTGGCGAGGCTGCGAGCGTCCGGCAAGTCACTGTGGATTCTCGACGAGCCCCTGACCAATCTGGATGCCGGTGCGCGGGTTTGGTGCGAGGACATAATCGAGGTGCATCTGGAGCAGGGTGGCAGCGTGATCGCCACATCCCACCAGCCGCTTTGCGTCAGAGCGCCAAGCCGGCGTGAGTGGGCGATCAGCACGTGAAACTGTGGCCCACCATGGTGCGCCAGGCCGGTGTGGAATGGCGAATCAGCCTGCGACGATTTGGCGAAGTGATGAATCCTCTGGTGTTTTTTCTGGCGACGGTGTCGCTGTTTCCATTGGGCCTCAGTCCGGAGCCTGACCGGATGGCGGGGTACGCCACCGGCGTACTTTGGGTTGCGACGTTGCTCGCATTTTTGTTTGCGCAAGCGCGTCAATTTCGCGCAGAAGCGTACAATGGCGTGTTGGAGCAGTTGGCGTTGAGTCCGCATCCGCTGGCGCTTCTGGTGGTCGCTAAACTGGTTGTGCAGTGGGTGATACTGACGTTGCCACTGCTGATCCTGGCGCCCGTTGCGGCCTACGCACTGAATTTTCCGGTGCAGGGCCTGTCGACACTGTTGGCGGCGCTCACGTTGGCGACGCCGACCATGCTTGCGCTCGGCAGCGTTGGGGCGGCCCTCACCGTCCATGCCCATCAGGGCGGCGCGCTGCTCACCGTACTGGTGATGCCCATGCTCGTTCCGGTACTGGTTTTCGGGGCCCGCGCCACCGATCTGGCGAGCGCGGGGTCGGCGCCCGGCGGTGCGCTCCTGTGGCTCGCGATGCTCGCGGTACTGAGCGTGAGCCTCGGTCCGTTTGTTATCGCCGCGGCGTTGCGGCAGTCCTTAGCTTGATTTTCTCCATGTAAATTAATGGCTAAAGCAAAAAAACTAAACTGGTTTATGCGCTGGTTTTACCAGATGGCGTCGTTCCCGCACTTCTATCGATGGGCGGGCCGTTACGCGCCCTGGCTGGGCGCCGTCGCGCTTTTGTTGATCGGGTGGGGCACCTGGGGCGGGTTGGTGTCGTCGCCGCCGGACTATCAGATGGGTGACGGTGTGCGCATCATGTTTGTGCACGTGCCGTCGGCGTGGTTGTCCATGATGGCCTACACGCTGATGGCCGTGGCCGCCGGGATCGGTTTGATCTGGCGCATCAAGCTGGCTTATGCGGTGGCGGCATCGTGCGCGCCCATCGGCGCCGCTTTCACGTTCTTGACGCTCGCGAGCGGCTCGCTGTGGGGCAAGCCAATGTGGGGTACGTGGTGGGAGTGGGATGCACGCATGACGTCAGAATTGCTTCTGCTCTTTCTATTTCTCGGTTACATGGGCCTGCGTAATTCGTTTACAGAGCGCGATCAGGCGGATCGGGTCAGCGGCATGCTCGCGGTCGTGGGTGTGGTGAATGTGCCCATCATTCATTTTTCAGTGGAATGGTGGAACACGCTGCACCAACCCGCCAGCGTGACGCGCCTGGACCAGCCGGCGATTGACCCCAGCATGCTGGTGCCGCTTTTGGTGATGACACTCGGCTTTACGTGCTTTTTTGCCTGGGCCCTGCTGACGCGGACCCAGGGCGAAATTCTGCTGCGCGCCCGGCAGGCGCGCTGGGTGGACGAGCTGTAGCGGGGCCGTATGCAGGACTTTCTTCACATGGGCGGTTATGCCCTTTATGTCTGGCCAAGTTACGGGCTCACTGCGCTGGTCATGCTGCTCACGTGGTGGGCCGCGCGCCGTCGTCGCGCCAGCGCGTTGCGCATCGCCAAGGCGCGTCTTGCCTCCAGTGAAAAGGCGCGGCAGGCGCGCGCCGAACGCCGCGCGGCGGAGACGGGCACGTGACGCCGCGCCAGCAGAGGATGCTCACGGTCGGACTGATGCTCGGTGGCGTCACGCTCGCCACACTGATTGGCGTCAAGGCACGTCGCTCGGATTTGCTGTTTTTTGTCGATCCGACGGAGTTGGCGGCGGGCGAGTACCCCAAAGAGCGATCATTTAATCTCGGCGGCATGGTGGCCGAGGGGTCATGGGTGCGGGAGTCCGGGTCGCTCGAGAGTCGTTTTGTGGTCACGGATTTCAATGAAGATGTCACCGTGCGGTACCGCGGCGTTTTCCCGGACCTGTTCCGCGAGGGGCAGGGCGTCGTGGTCACGGGGCAATTGGCTGTTGACGGGGTGTTTGAAGCGACCAAGGTTTTGGCCAAGCACGACGAAAACTACATGCCACCTAACGTGGCCGAGTCGCTGGAAAAACGCGCGAAAGAGCAAGCTAAAGGGGTGAGGCCATGATCCCGGAACTGGGCCAGACCGCGCTGATTCTCGCGATGCTTCTCGCGGTATGTCAGGCGGCATTCTGTTTCGCCGGGGCGGCGCGCGGGCACGACGCCTGGCTCGCGGCCGGTCGGTCATCGGCGGTGGGCAGCATGGTGTTCACCGCGCTCGCCTTCCTGGCGCTGGTGCAGGCGTTTGTCAGCAACGATTTCAGCGTTCAGTAAGTGGCGACCAACTCGAATACGGCCTTGCCGCTGTATTTTCGCGTGGCGGCGGTGTGGGGTGGGCATGAGGGCTCGCTGTTGCTCTGGGTTCTGGTTCAGAGCGTCTGGACCGCGGCGGTGGCCTCCACCACCGGTAGGCTGCCTGCGCGTTTCGCCGGCAAGGTGCTGGGCGTGCTGGCCCTCGTGGCTGTTGGTTTCATGCTCTTTACGCTGTTCACATCGAACCCGTTCCTGCGATTGCCCAACCCGCCGCTGGATGGTCGCGATCTGAACCCGCTGTTGCAGGATTTCGGGCTCACCGTGCACCCACCCATGCTCTACATGGGCTACGTCGGTCTCTCTGTTGCGTTTGCGTTTTCGGTGGCCGCGATGCTGGAAGGACGCCTCGAGGCGAAATGGGCTCGCTGGACGCGTCCGTGGACCATGCTGGCCTGGATGTTCCTGACTCTCGGTATCGCGCTCGGCAGCTGGTGGGCGTATTACGAGCTCGGATGGGGCGGGTGGTGGTTCTGGGACCCCGTCGAGAACGCCTCATTTATGCCATGGCTCGTGGCTACGGCGCTGATCCATTCGCTCTCAGTGACCGAAAAGCGCGGGCTGTTTCAGGGCTGGACCATCCTGCTCGGGGTCAGCGGTTTTGCGCTGTCCCTGCTGGGTACCTTTCTGGTCCGGTCCGGGGTTCTGGTGTCGGTGCACAGCTTCGCCAGTGATCCGGAGCGCGGCGTGTTTATTCTGGTTTTGTTTGGACTCGCCGTCCTTGGCAGCCTCGTTCTGTACGCGTTTCGCGCGGAGCGCTTCCGTGCCGATGCGCATTTTGACGTGGTATCCCGCGAGACGGCGTTGCTGGTCAACAACCTCCTGTTGATCGCCGCCGCCGCCGCCATTCTCTTCGGGACGCTGTATCCATTGATCATCGACTATCTGGGACTCGCGAAGCTGTCGGTGGGCCCGCAGTGGTTCAACACCTACATGGTTCCGCTGACCCTGCTACTGGCGGCCGTCATCGGCGTGGGCATGCACTTGCCATGGCGCCGCCTGCGAGAGCGCCGTCGGCTCCAGCCGTTGACCATCGCTGCGGCGATGGCCATCGGACTGGCCGTGGCGTTGCCGTGGCTCGCCTACGGCAAAACCTCACTGGTGACCGTGACCGGTGTTGCGGCGGCAGCGTGGACAGCGTTGAGCGTTCTCACCGAGCCTTGGCGACAGTGGAGGACGACCGGTCGGGTACGCATACCGGCGTCCATGGCGGGCATGCTGATCGCCCACTTCGGGTTGGCCATGACCATACTCGGCGTCACGTTGACCACGTCCTACGGCATCGAGACCGACAACCGGCTGGCGCCCGGTGAGCGCGTCGAGATTGCCGGATACACCGTCTCCCTCGACGCGATTAACCGCGTGGAGGGGCCCAACTATGAGGCGCAGCGCGGTGAGCTGACCGTCCAGCGCGGTGAGCGCGCCGTGGCGACGCTTTATCCCGAGAAGCGACGCTACCGGGTGCAGCAAAACCCGATGACCGAAGCGGGCATTGACGCGGGCCTGTTGCGCGATGTTTTCGTCGCGATGGGTGAGCCTTTGGGCGACGGGGCATGGAGCGTCCGCGTCCAGTACAAGCCGTTTATCCGATTTATCTGGCTGGGCGCGGTGGTCATGGCTCTGGGCGGAGGCGTGGCCCTGTTTGGCCGCCGCCGTTACCGCACGAACATCAAGCGGCGCGAGACTGTGTTGCCTGCGGAACCGGCATGACCTGGCGGTCCGCGCTACCAGCGCTGGTGACGCTGGCGCTGATTATTCTGTTTGCCGCGGGATTGAAACGCGGCGATCCGGGTGAGATCACGTCGCCGTTTCTGGGCAAGCCGGCTCCGGCGCTCGACATGGCCGACCTGTTTGCACCGGAGACGCGCATCAGCGGGACCGAACTTTCGGGGTCAGCGTACGTATTGAATGTCTGGGGCACATGGTGCCGTGAGTGCTACCGCGAGCACGAAACGCTGCTGCAAATCGCGCGGCAGAATACAGTGCCGTTGATCGGCCTGAACTGGCGGGACGACCGGGCCCGGGCGCTGGCGTACCTGCAGCAGTATGGTGATCCGTTCGCGCGGGTGGGTTCGGATCCGAACGGTCGAAACGCCATCGACTGGGGTGTGTACGGGGCGCCCGAAACCTTTCTGATCGACGCTGATGGGGTTGTGCTGCACAAACACATCGGCCCGATTACCTGGTCGATCTGGGAACGCGACTTTCTGTCCCGACTGCAGCCGCAGCCCGCCCGTACAGCCGCCAGTACAGCCGCCCGATGAGCGAGCGACTGTACAGGCCGTGCTCGACGTCGCGCGCTCTGGGTACGGTGCTCGCATGGTTCTGCGTCGCGTGGTCGTTCGGGATTGATACGTCGACCCTCGACGATCCCGGACTGCGTGCACGTTACGAGGTGCTCATCGAGGAATTGAGATGCCTTGTCTGTCAGAACCAGACGATCGCCGATTCGAACGCTGAGCTGGCTGTAGATTTGCGAACCCAGGTCCGCAAGATGCTGGTGGCCGGCCGCAGCGACGACGATATCCGTGACTATATGACCGATCGATACGGCGACTTCGTGCTCTACCGACCGCCGCTTAAACGTCGTACGGTCGCGCTTTGGTTCGCGCCCCTGGTCGGCTTTGGTCTTGGGGCGCTTGCGCTCTGGCGCGTTGTCCGCCGCTCGCAGCGCGCCGTGACGCCGGATGATGGTGTCGCCAGAGCGAACGAACCGACTTGATCGTGCCGCTGACCTTCGATATCACCACACGGCTGATGGTGCTGGCGGCGATCGCGATCGTCGCGGTCCCGTTGTTACGCCGGTCCGGCGGGCGACGCGTCTGGCCAAGCGCAGCGGCCGCGGCGGCGTTTATCTACCTCGGCAGCGCTGTGGTTTATCCCTTTCTGAGCAACTGGACGTGGACGACGCCGTCTCCGGGCGCGGTCGGCCAGGATCGCGTGACGCAACTGAGCCGGCAGGCCGAGGCCACGCCCGATGAGCCTGGCGTCTGGCTTGCGCTTGGCGAGGCGCTGATGCGTGCGCAGCGGCCGGCGGAGGCGATCCCGGCCCTCGAGCGGCTTCGTACGCTTACGGACGCACGCAATCCGGATCACACGCTGCTGCTGATCGACGCGTTGATGATGAGCGACTCCACCGCAGCGGCACGCGGTCGCGTCAATCGTCTGGTCGAAAATCTGCTGGTCCAGGCACCGGATCATCCGAAGGCCCTTTTTTACGGGGCGGAGCTCGCGCTTGCCCGCAACGACCTCGAGCTGGCGCGCACGCGCATGGCTCAACTTTTGCTCAGGGCCGACGACGACCCGTCCGACGAGGGGCGTGAGGTCAAAAGGGTGCTTGAACAGCGCATCGCCATGATCGATCAACGCTTTGGTGGCGGCGCGATGGATGGCCCCACGTTGACGGTCCGCGTGGCGATGACGGTGGGCAATGCTGCAGACGTGCCGCAGAATACGCCGGTATTTGTGCTCGCCACCGACGGCGCTGGGCCACCGTTGGCCGTACGTCGGCTGCGATTCTCGGATCTGCCGGCGTCCGTCACGCTAAGCGACGCCGATGCCATGCTACCCTCGCGGAAGCTGTCCAGCGTCGAGCGCGTCGAAATTGTGGCGCGCGTGGCACTGGGCGGGTCGCCGGTCGCAAACAGCGGAGATCTGTACGGGGCGGCGACGGTCGACGTGTCGCGCCGGGAGCCGATAGATATCGCCATCTCGAAGATCACGCCGTAGCGTTCGCGGTTGGTCGGCGTCCGCGTGGGCGCGCAATCAAAATGATAATAGAAAAACTCAGGTGGGTACCATGAGCGATGATTTGAAAACGCGTTTTGAAACCGCACTCGCCGCGGCGAAAAATCTGACCGAACGCCCGAGCAACGACGATCTGCTCGAACTGTATGCGCTCTACAAGCAAAGCACAGCGGGTGACGTGTCAGGCGACCGTCCGGGACTGCTGGATTTTGTCGGCGGCGCCAAGTTCGACGCGTGGCGAGAGCTCAAGGGCATGGCCAGCGACGACGCCATGGCGCGCTATGTCGAAAAGGTAAACGCTCTGAAAGGCTGATCGTCCGGCGCGATCGCGCATCGCATCTTGTTCCCGTCGCACACGCTGCGATAATCTGCGGCTCCGCCCGAACCACGACATTCCCATCATGCTTGACCGCTTCAAGAAGTCGGCGCTTCAGGACGCCGACATGGACGTGCGCCTCGACGCACTCCTGCAACTGGATTTGACCGACGAAAGGTTTCTCAAAGCCCTGGCGGAGGACCCCGAGCCCGCCGTTCGGGCACAGCTCGTCGCGCGCGTGGTGGACGTCGATACGCTTGTGGCGCGCGCCGGTGATGACGCTGCGTCGCGGGTGCGCGATGCAGCCGGGTCGCGGCTGCGCGAGGTGCTGACGTCACCGCAAAACCGCAGCGCCGAAACACTGGAGCGTTTCATAGAAACCTGCTCTGACGCCGACCTACTTGCTTATCTTTCGATCCACGCCAGCGGTGTGGACCCGCGCCGGTCGGCCCTGACGCGGCACGCATCCGTCGCGCCTGACGAAAATGCCCATCAGCTTCTCCAGCTTGCTGTCGCCAGCCGCGAGAATGACGCGGGCCTGCAACAGGAGGCGCAATCCGCGATCGATGATCCCGAGATTCTGGAGAAACTGATTCAGGCCACCCGCAAAAGCGACAAGGTCAGTCATCGCTTTGCACGCGCCCGACAGCGCGCGCAGCGCGAGGCGACCCTGGCCGAGGACCGGATCGGTGGCCTTGTCGAGGACCTGAATCGGCGCGCGGCCGAGCGGATTGCTGCGACCAACGAGGCGCTGCACGAGGCGGTGGCCCGACAGCAGCAGTGGGCTCAGCGTTGGAAATCGGCCTCTGCAGAGGGCGAGGCGCCGGACGTCAGTGTGACGGTTGCCGAGCTTGAGTCGGCGATCGAGTGCGCGCGTACTGCCATCCACGAGCGCGAGGCATTGCTCGCTACGGTGCGTGCACACGACGGCGCGCTGGACGCGGACGGGTTGCGTGCGCGCTGGAGCCAGCTCACAGACACGACACCGCGAGAAAACGAGCAGTTCGAGCAAGGGCTGATCGCCTGGGCGACGCTGGAGAAAAAACTGGCCGAAGCGGGGTCAGCGTGGGACGCAGCCGTGGCATTACTTGACGCGGCCGATGCACCGGGCGCCACCACCACGCTGCGTGGTTTTGAGCGGGCATGGGCGGCGCTCAGCCTGGGTGAGCCGGCCGATGATGCCCAACGCGCCGTATTGGCCCGCCATGAAACGCGGCTTGAGGTACTCCGCGAGTCGGCGCGCAAAGCCGACGCCGCGCGTGAGCGCGCCGTGGCACAGGGACAGGATTTACTGAACAAGTTGCGGTCGGCGCTGGATGAGGGGCGCATCTCGGATGCGACGTCCGCGTGCGATCGGCTGTCGCACCGGCTAAAGGTGCGCGAACATCTGGACCGGGCGTCCGCCGCGCCGCTGGAAAAAGGTCTGGCGGAGCTGTCACCCCGGCTCGCCGAACTCAAACAGGCGCGCATCTGGAGCACGCAGCAGGCGCGTCAGGAACTGATCGCCGAGGTCGAAGCGTTGACGCTGCAGGCCGACACGGTCGCGCCAAAGGCGCTGGCCAACAGAATCCGCGGGCTGCGCACCAAATGGCGCGAACTGGACCACGGCATTGGGCCCGCTCATCAGGACATCTGGGCGCGCTTTGATACGGCTTGCAAGGCAGCCTACGCTCCGGCCAAAGCGCACTTCGACGCCGAGGCAAAGTCCCGGTCGGCCAACCGCGGTCAGCGCGAAGCGGTGTGTGCGGAGCTCGAGCAGTTGGCGGCGCAGACGGACTGGGAGAATCCCGACTTCAAGTCAATCGAAGCGGCGCTGGCGCAAAGCCGCAAAGCGTGGCGGGATACGGGACCTGTAAACCACCGCGATATCAAGCGGCTCCGCAAGCGTTACGATGCGGCGCAGGACGCGATCGAGGCCCGTCTTGGCCCCGAACGTGAACGTGAAATGCGTCGCCGGCAGTTGGCGATCAAATCGCTCGAAACGGCTATGGCCAACGAACCGCTGCCGAGTCAGAATGACCTCGCAAAGCGAATCCAGCGCGAATGGGCGCCAACGGTGCGCGGTCGTCGGCGCGACGAGCAGACGCTCTGGGATCAGCTCCGTGCGTTGTGCGACCAAGTCTTCGAGCAACGTAACGCCGAAACGAAAGCGCGGCGCTCTGCTCAGGGCGAGGCGGTGCATGCGAGGGAAGCGATCCTCGCGGAACTATCGACGCTGGCCGATCAGCCGGCAGCCGACAGCGCTGCGGCCAAGGCGATTACGGCGGCGTACGCGGCGCTCAAGACGCGCTGGCAGGAGGCTGGGGATGTGCATCCCAAGCAGCGCCATGGCTTGCAGAGACGGTATCGGGATCTGTGCAAAAAACTCGACTCGGCCCGAACGGACGCCAAACGTCGCGCGGGTGCGCGCGACGATCAGGCCATGCTGTCAGCGCTGGAAGCCGTCGACGCGCGTTGGAGCGCCCTTGCGGCGGGCGATGCCGAGGGCGCACAACCCGACACATCCGGCGTGCGCGGTCCGCTTGCAAAAGAACTCGGCGCGGCGGCGGCGAGCACGCCAGCGTGCCACAGCGGATCGACGGCGCGCGCCGAGTTGTGTCTGCGCGCTGAACTGGATGCCGATGTCGAATCGCCGTCCGAGTTCGCCTCCGCGCGCATGCAACTGAAGATTGAACGACTGAACGCGGCCATGAGCGGCGCGCGCCAGCCCGCGCCGCGCGCATTGGTCGGCGAGCTCGTCTCTGCGTGGCTCAAGACGCCGCTCGCCGGCGATACGTCCGACGCGGCCACGTGGTCGCGCTTTAAGACGGCGCTGGACGCGCTTGTTCACCGACGCTGAGGGTCTGCTCGCGCGGCCGCGCGCACGGCGAGCGGCCGTTATCGCACTGGCTGCGTTCTGGGGATGGCCCGCACAGTGTGCCGAGCCTCCTGCAGATAAACTGGACACCGGTATTGCGTCGCGCTTCATGAGCGCACTGGGACGCGCGGGCATCCCCCGTGCGTCCACCAGTCTTTTAGTCACGCGTGCGGATTCCGGTGATGTGGTGGCGGCGTTGTCGGCCGACGTGCCACGTAACCCGGCGTCCGTCATGAAGATGGTCACCACGTTCGTGGCCCTGGATACGCTTGGCCCGGGTTATCGCTGGCGCACCGAGGCGTTCAGCACCGACCGTCCCGATGCCAAGGGCCACATCGGCGATCTTTATCTTCGCGGCAACGGCAATCCGTTCTGGGTTACCGATGAATTCAATGCGTTTGTCCGCAACATCGCCGCGCGTGGCGTTGCGCATATCGATGGCGACCTCGTGCTGGACCGAAGCTACTATTTTGTGGCGCCGGGGGACCCGGGTGCCTTCGACGGCGAGCCGTTTCGCGTTTACAACGCGCTGCCGACGCCACTGACGCTCAATTTCAATGCCATCACGTTGTCGCTGGTGCCCAACGTGGCGGCCCATCGGCTCGACGTGCGGATGGACCCGCCGGTCACCACTCTGGAAATCGACAACCAGATTGCTCTGAACCGACGCCCGTGCGAGGCACGCCACCTGCAGCTGCGACTGGACATGGACAATGACCGTGCCGGACTGCCGCAGGCGGTTTTGAGCGGGCGCTACCCGAATCGCTGTCGCTACTATGAACTGACGCGGGCGCTGCTGACGCCGACCGCGCAACTGGTGGGTGCGTTCGATGCGCGCTGGACTCGCGATGACCGATCGTGGAAAGGGAACTATCGGGAGGGGGTGGTTCCGGACGATGCCATCGCGATCTATGAGCAGCGATCGCGGACACTGGCAGAGGTAGCCCGGTCGATGAACAAGTTCAGCAACAACGTCATGGCCCGGCAAATTTTTCTGACTTTGGGGGCCGAGGCGACTGCCGCTCCGGCCACACTGGAAAAGGCCCGTGCTGCCGTGCTCGATGTGCTGGCGCGCCACCGTGTCGATACCGACGGGCTGATAATCGACAACGGATCGGGTTTATCGCGGGAGGCGCGCATCAGTGCGCACACATTGATGGGCCTTTTGCAGGCGGCACAGCGCCATCGTTACGCGCCCGAGTTTTTTGCGGCGATGCCGGTGCCAGGGGTCGATGGCACGCTCGCGGTGCGGTTCCCCGAACCGCGCTTCGAGGGAGAGGCGCACGTCAAGACCGGTACACTCGATGACGTGATTGGCCTGGCGGGTCATGTTCGCGGTGCGAACGGGCAGGCGTATCTGATCGTCCTGTTGATCAATCACAAGGGTATCCACCTCGGCACCGGGCGCAGTCTCCAGAAGGTCCTGCTGCGCGCGATCGTGCCGAAGTGATGAGCGGCTAATGTCGTCGGGCCGCGAGACAGCGGTCCAGCGCGTCCAGCGCGGCGTCGATATCGTCCCCGGACGTGTAGTGCACGAACGACAGCCGCAGCACGCCCGGCGTGTCGTCAATGCCCATCGCCTGCAAGAGGCGCTTGGCGTAAAAGTGCCCGGAGCCTGCCATGACGCCGTGCTCGGCCAATGCGCGGCACAGTTCGTCGCTCGGAATTGCATCGGCCAGCAACGAGACCGTAGGCGCGCGATCGGATTCGCTCGTCGGTCCAATGACTCTGACGCCCTTCAGCTCGGCAAGACCGTCCAACAGCCGCTTGAGAAGCGCGTCTTCCGCCGCACCAAAGCATCGGGCCAGCCGCGCGCGGGCGGGCGTTGAATCGGTGGGATCGTGGTGCGCCACGACCGCTTCGAAATAGTCGGCGATGCCCTGCGCGGCAGCGACCTGAGCGTGGTCAGGCCCGGCGGGCACGAGGCGCTTGCGCGGCTGGTCGGCGTTGAAGAAGTGGCTCTGGTTTACAAAGGTCTGGGCCACATCAGGACGGATGACCATCAGGCCCTGATGCGGCCCGTACGTTTTGTAGAGTGAGAACAGATAGACATCGGCGCCGAGGGCCGCCACGTCCGGAAATCCGTGCGCGGCGCTTGAAACGCCGTCGACGATGCTGATCGCGCCCGCGTCCCGCACCTTTTTAGCAATGACCGCGACCGGATTGATGTGGCCAACAATATTTGAGCAATGTGTAAACGCGACGATGCGGGTGCGATCGTCAAGAAGCTGGTCGAGGTCGTCCGGGTCGAGCCGGCCGGAGTCGGGCAGCACGCGCCATTCGCGCACGTCGATCCCGGTTTGGGCAAGCCGACGCCACGCTCCGCTGTTGGCCTCGTGCTCCTGCTCGGTCACCACGATGTTATCGCCGGATGTCAGGAAGCCGTGCGCGGCCTGCGCCAGCACGTACGCGTTCTGGGTGGTTGATGGCCCGAAATGCAGCCAGTCGGGCGTCACACCCAACCACGGCGCGAGACGCGTGTAACTGGCATCCATGGCGTCGCCAGCGTCCCGAGAGGGTGCTGACGGGTAATACGGCTGGACCTTGGTCTTGCGATAGTACTGCTCAAGCCGCTCGATGACCGGTGCGCACGCGTACGAGCCGCCGGCGTTCTCAAGGAAAACCTGATCGGCGAGCGCGGGCTCCTGGAACGCAGGAAACGCGTCGCGCACCATGGCAAGGTCAATAGATGCGCTGGTGTTCATGCGTCGGAAGTTTACCATTGCGCGCGAGATCAAACGGAGACCGTCAGACGGATGGCTAGCAAGGCAAGACGAGTTCGGGCGCGCTGGTGGCTACTGGGAATTGGGTTGGCGGTGGTGGTCCACGGGGTGTGGCACATGGTGAAGCCACTGCCGGCCGGGTTGTCGTTTCGCGGCGCGCCCCACGCTGCGGCGGATATCGCGCTTTACGTTGATCGGACGTTTGTTGATGAGCGTGGCGACCGCGTCGCCGAGCAGAGTATTTTTGACGCGCTGTTTGAGCTGATTGACCGTGCTGAACACTTTCTGGTTGTCGATCAGTTTCTGTTCAACGACTTTCAGGGTCCGGTGCCCGAGACCACGCGGGCGTTGAGCTCGGAGTTGGTCGGTCGGCTGATCGCACGCAAACAGGCGTCGCCGGATTTACGCATTGTTGTCATTACCGATCCGGTCAACACGTTGTATGGCGGGCGGCCCTCCAAGACGCTGGACGCGCTTGGCGCATCGGGTGTCGAGGTGGTGATCACGGATTTGCGCGCATTACGCGATAGCCACATGCCTTACAGCCCGTTCTGGCGTTCGTTTATACAGTGGTTTGGCAACGCGCAAGGCTCTCTTCTGCCCAATCCCATTACGGAGGGTCGGGTGTCACTGCGGACCTATCTGACGTTGCTGAATTTCAAAGCCAATCATCGCAAGACGGCCGTGGCCGACATAAACGGTCAACTCGTCGGCTTTGTGTCCAGCGCCAATCCCCACGATGGCAGTAGTGCGCATGATAATGTGGCCGTTCGGTTTTCAGGCGGCGCAGCCGAGGACCTGTTGCGCTCGGAGAACGCCGTGCTGGTGTTTTCGGGCGCTCAACCGGTTGCCGTACCCGATGTTGGCGACGCGGGAGACGTGCCTTCGGGGAGCACGGTGCAGTTATTGACGGAAAGCGAGATTCGCGACGGCCTGCTCGAGACGCTGAATGCAGCAAGCACGGGCGATCAGGTTGATGTCATGGTGTTCTATCTGTCGCACAGTGATCTGCTTGACGCGATGGTTGATGCGCACGGTCGCGGCGCGCGGGTTCGGGTGTTGTTGGATCCGAACAAGGACGCGTTCGGTCGCGAGAAAAACGGCATTCCCAACCGGGCCAGCGCGCACAGACTGACACGCGCGGGCGTGACCGTGCGCTGGTGTGCCACCCGGGGGGAACAGTGTCACGCTAAAGTACTGTTGCTGCGGCCGGCAAGCGCGGCGGCTACCCTCGTAACGGGCAGCGCGAATTTTACAAGGCGCAATCTCGACGACTACAACCTCGAAACGGATGTACGCATTGTGGCGCCCGCATCGCATCCTGCCATCGCGCGGATGGCGGCCACCTTCGACGCGGCGTGGTCAAATACCGACGGAATCGAGAGCACGGGCTACGAGACCTATGCGGACGATTCGGGGTTCCGACGGTTCCTGGCGTGGTGGATGGAGAGAACGGGTATGGGGACGTTTTGATGGAATTGTCAGCCTGGAAAGCCCTTGGTCAGATTGAACAGATCGACGGGTATGAGATGTTTACGGTCGACCACGGCAACCCGGACCGACCCGTGGTCCTGATGATTCATGGTTTTCCGACCGCGAGCTGGGACTGGCACGCCGTATGGACTCGTCTTGCCGGTGATTTCCGACTGATCACACTCGACTTGCTTGGCTACGGTCTTTCGGCCAAGCCGCCGCGGCATCGTTACTCGTTTGCAGAGCAGGCCGATCTCGTTGAGACGCTGATGGCCCGGCGTGGATTCGATGCTGTGCACATCCTCGCCCATGATTATGGCGACACGGTGGCGCAGGAACTGCTCGCTCGCCAAAACGAACGGGGCGGCGAGGGCATCTGGAAATCGTGCTGTCTTCTGAATGGCGGGCTTTTCGCCGGTCAGCACCGACCGTTGTTGATTCAGCATATCCTCGCCAGCCGGTTGGGTCCGTTGGTCGGCCCATTGCTGTCGAAAGCCCGGCTCCGCCGGTCGATGCACCGGATTGCCGGGCCGCAACGCGCTCCGACGGAGAATGAGATCGACACATTCTGGGCGTTGATCAGTGCGAACAAGGGGCGGGCTGCTATCCCGCTATTGAGTCGTTACATGCACGAGCGTGTACGCCACCGCGAGCGCTTCTTCGGGGCGTTGAAGCACGCAACCGTGCCTCTGGCACTGATTAACGGATCGGCTGATCCGATCTCCGGCGCGCATCTGGTGGCTTGGTATCGTCAGGCGGTCGGCGAACCGGCGTTCACCCTCGAGCTGGCCGACGCCGGTCACTATCCGCAACTTGAGTACCCGGATGCGGTGGTTGACGGGTTCCGGTCATTTATAGGCCGCGTCGACGACGAACAGGCGTAGCCCGGCGGTCAGAGCGCCTGTGCGGCGGCATGTCCCGATGCCCATGCCCACTGAAAGTTGTGTCCGCCGAGATGTCCGGTGACATCGACGACCTCGCCGATGAAGTACAGCCCCGGCACGTCGCGTGCTGCCATCGTGCGTGAATCGAGGGCGTGCGTATCCACGCCGCCCAGCGTGACTTCCGCAGTGCGATACCCCTCGGTGCCGGACGGTTTTAGCGGCCATTCAGCGAGCTGTTCTTCCAGCCACGACAGTTTTGCATCAGGCAAGTCACCCAGCGACTTCCCGACGCCAGCTGGAAACACCCCTTCGATCCACTCGGCGGCCAGCGCTTTTGGTAAGCGCCTGGACAGGGTGCTCTGCAACTGTCTGGTTGGGGCGTGGCGCTTGGCGTCCAACAGTGAGGCGGCATCGCCAGCAGGGCTTTGGAGCGAGAGATGGATGGGCTCGCCTTCGCGCCAGTAACTGGACGCTTGCAGTGCGGCGGGCCCGCTCAGACCACGGTGCGTAAACAGAATCCCATCGTCGAAGCGTGTCCGGCCCGCTGTTACCGCACCCTCAACGCTGACCCCGCGCAGACGCGCCATCCGCTCGTGCCAGTCGCCGGTAAAGGTGAACGGTACCAATGCCGCACGCGTCGGGCGTATCGCCAAACCAAATGACCGGGCAATGCGATAACCGACGTCGGTGGCGCCCATTTTCGGGATAGACAGCCCCCCGCTTGCGACGACCACGGCGCGTGCTGTCATCGTTGCGTGATCGGTGTGCACGACAAAACCCTCGCGCGATTTTTCAACGGATTTGACGGGCATATTGACGTCGATGCGAACGGCGGCCTGCGCGCATTCGTCGGCCAGCATCGCGACGATTGGTTTGGCGGACGCGGTACAGAACAGCTGACCGGGCGTTTTCTCGCAGTACGCCATGCTGTGCTTCTCGACGAGATCGAGAAAGTCGTAGGGGGTGTAGCGGGCCAGCGCCGATTTACAAAAGTGTGGGTTGTCGGAGAGGAAATTGGCGGGTGTGCTGCGCAAATTGGTGAAGTTGCAACGACCGCCGCCGCTCATCAGGATTTTTTTTCCGATGCGGTTGCTGCCCTCCAGGACGCGCACGCGGTAGCCCCGCTGACCGGCGCTAAAGGCGCAGAAAAGACCGGCCGCGCCGCCGCCAATCACGATCACATCCAGCGTTTCCATGCTGGCGGAGCCTACCTGATCGAGCAAAGAAAAACGCCCCGGTGCCAAAGCGCCGGGGCGTCGTGTCGTCAATCCTGACGCGCCGATCAGGGCGCGAGGCTGCTGGGTCCGGGCGGGCCGAAGAAGGCCGTGCGCAGCACGCCGAGATCTACGAAGTTCACCACACCGTCATTGTTGAAGTCGGCGTCGGCATCGTCGGTGAAGAACACCTGACGAAGCAGACCGAGATCCACGAAGTTAACAACACCATTGTTATCCAGATCTGGGTCGCAAATGTTGCCGAACCCGTCACCGTTGGTGTCGCGCTGATCCGTGTTCGCAACGAGGCGGCAGTTGTCGTTGATGTCGGGGATCTGATCGTTGTCCTCATCCACGATTCGCCAGCCGATGTCGGCGTAGAGCGGAACCGATAGATCAACATTGATCCGCGACTCCAGCGTGCTTGTGATCGACGGCTCCATCAGCAGATTCGGTGAGGCCACCGTGTCCCAATGGCTGAATGACGAGCCGGGCTGAACCGTACCGGGCGCGAACAGACGCACCAGGCCGTCCGTGTTGGCACCGGCAAGACGGGTTGGATCAAAGAACACGGTGATTGAGGCCGGGAGGCCACTGCGGATGGTTTGTCCGTCGGCCAGCGTGACGCCAATCGTCGGAATCGTAATGCCCGGTGCGTCGCCACCAAGTGGCGGCAGCCCGGTGGCGGCATTGTTCGCGATAATGACCGCCGTGGCGCCGGCGGCCTGTGCGTTGAGGGTCTTGACCGTGAAGTTGCAATTACCGCGGTCGATCAGCGCCACGTTGCCGGCGACGGCGGCAGCGCTTAGGGGCGTCAGTGCCTGGCAGCCGTCCGACGCCGTGCCCACGCCGTCGCTGGCCGCGACGATGTCACCTGTGAAGCCATTGCTCCCGACCGGCGGACCGAAAACGGCCTGCTGAATCTCTATGCCGTTCAGGCCAACGGCAGCAACGTCCGCGGCGAGCGACGCCGCCAGGATCGACGGCGCGGCCTGTGTGACCAGTGGACCATCCCACACCACGTTGCCGGTGTTCACGATGGCGTTGCGACGCTGTGCGTTCGTCATCTCGTCGAAATGCAACTGAAGATCGGTGTCGAAGGCAAAGCGCGCATAAATGTCGGGGATGCCGCTAAAAAACGACCCTGTCGACACGTTAGTGACGCTGGCCGACCCCAGACCGTGTGCAATCTCGTGCATCACGACGTTCAGGAAGTCGATATCGCCACCAGAGGGGTTGTTATCGAGACCGTAGTACCAGTTGCTACCGGCAAGACAATTGTCGTTGTTGTCGATGCTGGCGTTGAAGGTGGCGTTAATGTCGCCGGCGCCCGGGTTCAAGTCTTCACCTGCAAGCGCGTTGGCGAGCGCAGAGAAATACCAGGTGTTCGGGATGGGGGCGTTGTCAAAATCCGCCTCGACAAACACGGGACTTGCGCCCCCGAGCACGCCGCCGTTGGCGTCGCAGTTCTGCGGTGCGAAGGATGAGTTCACAACAATCTGCACATCCGACTCAAGGATGGCGCCCCAGAGAGACGCGGCAAACTCAAAGGCGATCAGCCGTTGCTCCCCGACCGTGGTGCCGGCGTTGCCGCCGACCGGTGCGGCCGGCGTCGTGTCGTCGAAACCGGCCCCGGCGGCGATCACGATATCGGCCGAATGCGCGGCGGGGAGTGCCGCGACCGCCAGCGACACAGCTGCGGCGCGTGCGAATTTAGTGGCGCAGTTCATTAGCGGACCTCCGGGGCGGGCATGACATTGGCATGCACCGCGTGGTCGTGGTCGAGGCCGCATTCTTGAACCCACTCGCCGTCTTCATTGCGCGTGACGGTGGTGTAAATCACATGCTCGGCGCCGAGTCGCGCGCTCCTCGACCCATCGGCCCGCGTCAGGACTGTGCCCGCGTACGACGCCTGCTTGCGCTGGTTTGCGGTGGCGTAGCGCGCCGCTTCACGCGCCGTTGCCGCACGCAGTTCACCGGATTCGGTGTCGCGGACGACGACCGCATGCTGTGCCGCCGTGCTCTGAGTAACCGACCGGGCATCGGTCTGCTGATCCGTCCCGCTGATGTAAAGATACAGGCCGCAACCTGCCGTCGCGACCAGTACGGTCGCTGCTAGTGCTTTCATCTCGTTCTCTCCCCAAAGATGAAGTGGTTATGACGGGTAGTCGCCTTTTTTGCGCTACCGATACCGGAGTCTGCCACCCGTCCAACCTACAGGTGTAACAAACCCCTGCCTTTTGTGTGTCCGTTTTGACTAAATGTCGGAATCAAGTTCAAGTCGATAGCCGATACCGTAGATAGCAGACACGCCTTCGGCGTCGGGCCGAACGGCTTGGAGCTTCCTGCGAAGGTTGGCGACATGGCTGTCAACGGTTCGGTCGCTCACCACGCGCCCGTCGTCGTACATCCGATTGAGGAGTTGATCCCTCGACCAGACTCGCCCGGGCGGGTGCATCAACGTCTGCAGAAGCCGAAACTCCACGCGTGTCAGATCGAGCTTGTGGCCGTCCAGCCGGGCAGCGAATCGATCCTCGTCGATGGCAAGTCCTGTGGTCGCGCTTGCTGTCGGCGCGGAGGAGCCGTAACGACGGAAGACCGCCTTGACCCGCGCGACGACCTCGCGCGGGCTGAACGGCTTGCAGATGTAATCATCCGCACCGAGTTCAAGACCGAGCAACCGGTCCAGCTCGTCAATACGCGCGGTCACCATGATGATGGGGATGTCGCTGAATCGACGCAGCTCGCGGCAAACCGTCAGCCCGTCGTCCCCCGGCAGCATGACATCCAGAAGGACCAGGTCGGGCGGGGATTCACGGACGCGGTCTGGGACCTGATCGCCCCGGTGGAGCTGCGAGCACGTGAACCCGGACGCCACGAGGTACTCTTCAAGCAGGGCGGCGATTTTTTTTTCGTCTTCGACGATCAATACGTGTTTCATAGCCGTGTTCGGAGTGGGAATCGCAATGTGATGCCGAGCCCGCCCAGTTCGGAGTCGCGCGCCAGAACGTCGCCGCCGTGCGCGGCCACGAGGCTGGCAACAATCGCAAGGCCGAGCCCGCTACCGCCAGTGTCACGGGAGCGCGCGCTCTGCACTCGGTACAGACGATTGAACAACTTCGGTAGGGCGCTCGATGGCACGCCGGGCGCGGTATCGTCCAGTGTGATCTGCCACTGGTCCTCGGAGACGGTACACGTAAGCTGGCATCGGCCCGGCGCGTCGGTATACCTCAGTGTATTGCCGAGAAGATTTTCGAGAATCTGGCGCAGGCGATCGTTGTCCGCGTGGACTGTGTGTCCGTGCGACGCGTCGATCGTGAGTGTGATTCCCGCCCGCGCCATGCGCGGTGTCCAGAGCTCGGCGACTTCGGACAGCACGCGTCCGGGGTCACTGTCGGTCACGTTAAGTGTCAACGCGCCCGCGTCGGCCAGAGCAAGCTGATGCAGGTCGTCGACGAGCGCGCCAAGGCGACGTGTTTCTTCGGACAAGCTCGCCAGCGCGCGGTTATCCAGCGGGCGAATCCCGTCCTCAAGCGCTTCGATCTCGCCCTGAAGAACACTCAGCGGCGTGCGCAATTCGTGCGCAATGTCGGCGACCCACTGGCGACGCGCGGTGCGTGCTTGGCCAAGCGCAGCGGCCATCTGGTTGAAGCTGGTCGCGAGCTGACCAATCTCGTCCTGACGGTCGATCTGTACGCGGGCGTCGTATTCCCCGCGCGCGACCGCTTCGGCACCATTTGACAGGGCCCGAACGGGTCGGCTGAACGAACGCGCAAGCAGAGCCGCGCCAATGGCCGCGACGAACAGGGCGACGGTACCGCCGAAAAGCAGAAACTTGACTTGCCGGCGCTCGAACTGGATTTGACGTTCGTCTTCGAGTCGCTGCAGCGGCGCGATCACAAGCGTGCCGATTGTCTCCCCGTTCAGTGTAATGTCGAGGCGGTCGCCGTCTGTCTGACCACGGCGGCCTGCAAGCCAGGCGCCATCGGAATCCAGCAAGGCGATGCGCGTCCACCAGCGTCCGCGCGGCGGTGGCCGCGCGTCGTGGGGCGGCGGTCCGCGACGTTCGCCGAGTGGCGGAGGCGGGCGGTTGCGTCCGCGTCGGGGAGGCCACGCGCCGCGTCGCTCAAGAAAGGACCAGTCGCCCGTAAACTGATAGCGCTCTACGAGGTAGTCGGAGATGGACTGAAGCTCGGACAGTTCCTGCGCCCGGGCAAAGCGCTTGACGCCACGGTCGAGCGCAACCCACTGACCCACGACCAGCGCGCTCACCACGGCACCGGTTATGGCCAAAAGCGCCAGAAACAGTTTGACCCGAATATTCAAGCGTGACTCCGCCCGCTCGCGATCCCGCGACCGCGTGCGCAGTTTACCTCTGAACTGTGCAGAGAGTGTGGTGGCGCGGGTCGATCAGGAGGCCGCTGCGGGCGGCGCGTCGACGGTGTCGTCGCTGTGTTCCTCAAGCGCGCGACGTTCCATACGCGCCTCACCGTCAGGGTCGGGGTGGACGATCACGTCGGCGTCGAAAAACAGATTCTCTATGGCCAGTTCGACGCGGTCGGAAATGGCATGCGCATCGCGAAAGCTGTGACTCGCGTGAATCTGGATATCCAGTTGCACAAAACGCTTGATGCCCGCGCGCCGCGTACGCAGTGCGTGGTAATCGAGGACGTCCGGGTCGTCCACCAGAATGCGATGGATCGCGTCCTGTTCGTCCTGCGGGATCTCCTGATCCATGAGCTGCGGGATGGCGCGGCGTGCGACCTGCCAGCCGGCAAATGCCAGAAACACGGCCGCAATCAGACCCGCGACGGCGTCGGCCCGCGGCATGCCGTATGTGGAGCCGAGGACAATGGCACCAAGCGCGCCGGCGCTGGCAAGAACGTCGCCGAGGTAGTGCGCGCGATCGCCGCGCACGAGCAATGACCCTGAGCGCCGGATCGCGACGGTCTGAAATGCCACAAGAATGAGCGTTGTCACGCCGGAGGACACCAGCACCCAGATGGCGATCGGCACGTTTTCGACCGGCTGGGGGTGAATCAGACGCTGTGTACTCTCCCAGGCGACCAGGGTCGCCGACGCTGCGAGAAGCGCGAGCTGTGCGATGGCGGCCAGCGCCTCGGCTTTCTGGTGACCGTAACGGTGGTTGTCGTCCGGGGGGAGGGCGGCGTAGCGCACCGCCGCGGCGGCCGCAAAACTACCGAACAAGTCGAGCCCGCTGTCCGCCAGAGAGCCGAGAATAGCGGCCGAGCCGGTCATGTAAAACGCCACGGCTTTTGCGATGCACAGGCAAGCGGCCGTCAGCATCGCCGCGGCGGTGGCGGCGCGTGCCCACGTGAAATCGTCTTCTGCGTGTCGGGTCAGCGTGGTCAAGTCAGCGTCCGGGGGTGATCTCGGAAATCCTGCAAGGCCGTGTTGCAACAGACTATTTCAGTCCGTTACATCGGAAACTAATAGTCTACCGGGTTCGAAGTATTCGGCAACTTGTGAGGACGTCTGGCCAAATAGTATGAAAACGGTACCACATTCTCCGTCAGCCACGCGCGCTGTCTTTCGCATGCGCCATAACGCGCGTATCGCGAGCGGAACGCGCGGCGTTTTGGGCCTGCTGGGGTGGTCTGTCACGGCGCCCGCGCAAGCGCACGTCCGGTGGTTTACCGATCCCAACGCCCCAGAGCTCGCCTCGTTTCCGGCCTACAGCTGGTCCGACCCTGAGGTGCTTGTCTGGTCGGCGATCGCACTTGTGCTGATCGTGGCGTCCGTTTTGCTCGATTCACGCTTGCCGTCCCCACCGATCGTGCGCAGCAAGATTCGCCACGACGCGATTGAGCTGCTTCGAATCTGTACCGGCATGTCATTTGTGCTGACGGCCTACGGTGGCGAGTTGCTCGCCCCTCACCTGTCGGCGTACGGGGGATTTGGCGCTTTCCTGCTTTTTCTGCAGGCGTTTATTGGCATCCTGCTGATCAGCAACAATCTGATGTACCACGCGGCCCTGCTGACGGGGTTGCTCTACCTCGGGGCGGTGGTCCAGTTTGGTCTCGTGCCGGCGCTCGAGTACATCAGCGTGCTCGGGATTGCCGTGTTTCTGTTCTGCAATCACGCCCCGGAGCCGGCGCTGCGCGATCGTCTTAAACCGTATTCCGTTGCCATCCTGCGTATTTTTACCGGGCTGGCGTTCATCGCGCTGGGGATAAATGAAAAGCTGATCGGTTTCGCGCTCGGGCAGTCCTTCATGGGACAGTATCCGTGGAATTTCATGCCGGCGGTGGGATTCTCGTGGTTTGACGACCAGCTGTTCGTCCTGTCAGCCGGTGTCATTGAAGTGGTCTTTGGCGTCATTCTGGTTCTCGGGACCACTACACGTGTGAATGTGCTGGTGCTCTCGCTTGTGATGCTGACCTCAAATATTGTGTTTCTGCTGCAGCGCGAACAGGAGAACGCCTTGATTGAGTTGGTGGGCCATATGCCGATCATGGCGACGGCCGTGATCCTGTTGCTGCTCGGTTACGGTCAGCGCTTGAAATTCCGGTTGCCTGGCCGTCGGCCGGGTGCCGTGTCCACGGCGGTGGCGGCATGACGAAGCAAAGGTCACCGCATTCAAACGTGCAGCGAGTACGGGTGAGTTACGCCATTTACGGCGCGGTCGCAGCGCTGCTGATCGGTGTGCTGATCGGCCGGACCGGTTCGCCGCCGGCGGCGGCACCCGCTTATCTCGCACCCCAGAATTCACACGCCTCACACGGGCATGGCACCCACGAGGTGGACTCTGACAGGGCGCCGCAGGTCACGCTGAGCGCCGTCGACGACGCGATCTCCGGCATTAACCTGTATCTCGATACGGTTAATTTTGATTTTGATGCGCATCAGGTCAACAGTGCGGTGGTGATGAATGAGGGGCATGCGCATCTGTACGTCGACGGCGTTAAGCATGCGCGCCTTTATGCGCCGTATTTTCATCTCGCAGGGCTGTCGCCGGGCCCGCACGAGTTAACCGTTGCGCTGCTCGCTCACGATCACTACGCCTTCGCTCTTAAGGGCGTGCCCATCTCCGATAGCATCACCGTGGTTGTCGAAGCGGGCGCATCGCAGGCCGGCGATGCGGGCGCGCCTGACGGATGAAGATGCCCTAGGCCGCCGCCACCTGTTCGTTGTTTGCCGCAATCCGAACGGTATTTCGGCCAGCGTCCTTCGCCTCGTACAGCGCGTGATCGGCACGTTTGTAAAGGCTGTCGCGGGACTCGCCAGACACATGGACCGCGACGCCGAATGAGGCCGTTACGCGAATGGGGTGTGCACTGTTTCCATCGACATGATCGGTCTGCTCGATTGCGCGGCGCAGTCGCTCTGCGAAATCGACGGCGGCGCTGCGGTCGAGTTCCCGCACCAGAAGCATAAATTCCTCACCGCCCACCCGGAAGCACTGATCTCCGGGGCGCACATTGGCTTCGATCACACTGGCGACGTTGCACAGCACCACATCGCCCATTGAGTGCCCGTGCGTATCGTTGACCATTTTGAAATGGTCGATGTCGAGCATAATGACGGCCAAGTCCGGAAAGGCTTGCGGCTGTTCATCGTCCAGAGCGCTTATGGCGTCATCCAGAGACTCATCCAGAGCACGTCGATTCCCGATCCCGGTCAGCGGATCCAGTCGAACCGACGCTTCGAGGCGTCGACGCTGCTCCGATGTCAGGGCGGCGAACGCAACCGATAACGCGATCGTTACGGCCAGGGAGGTGAGGATCGCGGCCGATTCACCCGGCGGCCTTTGCATCACGATGACCGGTACAACCAGGCCCACCGCGAAAATTGATCCGATGGCCGCTTCCTTTGGCTTCAGCAGGTAGAACAGGCCGACGGTCGTCGGGTAAATCCAAAAAACGTGCTCGTTGCCACGCAGCTGGACGATGGCGATCAAAGTGACCACTGACAGCACCGCCATGCAGATGCCAGCAGTCCGCAATGCTTGCTTGAAGTAAATGAGGGCAATGACCGCAATGAAGCCGAACAGCGCCATGATGTCGATCACCGCGGCCAAATAATTGCGTTCGAGCAGTCGGTACACGGTCATCGGCGCGATGCCAAGAATACCGGAGCCCGCGATCAGGGCCACCGGCAGTTCTTCCAATGTGAGTTTGCGCATCTTCACGCAGGCGTAATCGACCGGGACACAGAGGACTTGAGCCTCAATCCGGCAGATCGTTTAGACGCTCGTGAATCGAGCACGTAGACTCCGAGTGATTACATTGCATTAAGCAAAATTCGGATAGCACCCGAGCGGGAGAGAACGATGTCGCAACCGAATATGGTGATGGTGGGTCTGGGTCGCATGGGCGGTGGGATTGTGCGGCGCTGGCGACGAGCCGGACTCGACTGCGCCGCGTATGACACCAGTTCCGAAGCAGTCGCGTCGGTGGTCGCGGCCGGTGCGGCCGGGTTATCCAGCCTTAACGATATCGCGTCGCTGCCGGCGCCGCGCACCGTCTGGATCATGGTGCCCGCCGGCGCGGTGACTGACGGTGTGGTCAACAAGCTGGCCGGAATCCTCTCTGCAGGCGACTGTGTGATCGATGGGGGCAACGGCCATTACAAATCCGATCCGGTTCGCGCCGCAGAACTCGGATCGCGCGGCATTGATTATATGGACGTGGGCGTGTCCGGTGGCGTCTGGGGGCTTGAAGAAGGCTACGCGCTGATGATCGGCGGGGATGCGGACGTCGTGGCACGGCATGATGCTTTTTTTGCAGCGATGGCGCCCGGCGAGGCGGGTATTCCTGCCACGGAGGGCCGTGCTGGACGTGATCAGCGACCTGAGCGTGGGTATCTGCACTGCGGACCAGTGGGATCAGGACATTTCGTCAAGATGGTTCACAACGGCATCGAGTACGGCATGATGCAGGCGTTCGCGGAGGGCTTCGATGTCCTGAAGCACGCCGGCACTGAAAATCGTGCCCCTGAGTTACGGTTTGATCTCGATCTTGCGGACATCGCCGAAGTGTGGCGCCGTGGTTCGGTCATCCGCTCATGGCTCCTGGACCTCAATGCGCGGGCACTGGTGGCCGACCCCGAGCTTGATGAGTTCAAGGGCGAAGTGGGGGACAGCGGCGAAGCACGGTGGACGCTGGAGGCCGCCATCGAGGAAGAAGTACCGGTTCCCACCATCGCGATGTCCTTGTTCGCTCGCTTCCGATCGCGCCGGCGGGGCTTCGCGGACAAAATGCTGTCGGCGATGCGTGCGCAGTTCGGGGGGCATAAGGAACGGACGTGATGGTCGGTCCGTCGTGCGCACGTAAAGCCGGCGTTACGGGGCGATTTTCTCGTTCTTGATCGGCCCGAAATCCGGTTCATCGTTCGACACCATGCTTTTGCCGATGGCGTACATGATGTGAAGCCCGTCGATCTTTGAGTGGTCCCAGTATTCCGCCTCCGTCGGTCGAACCTGTAGCGCAATCAGTTTTTCGTCCGATGGCTCTTTGTCTGTCCACACAGCAAACGTGGGTTTCCAGAGGCGCTTTTTTGCATCGATCGAGCTTGTGGTCCGCGCGTCGCCGGTGATGCACAAGAAGCGACGTTGCCCGTCCATAAAGGTCAGATTAACGGCGCTGTCGCCGCGCAGCTGCTCGGCAACACTGGTCTGCGTGTCGACCAGAAACCACACGGACGCGTCGTCGTCCACGGCGGCGACTTCCATCGGCCGAGATTGAGGTGCGCCTCCCGCGCCGGTAATCAGAACGGCGTCATTAAATGAATTGAGGTGGTCAATCAATTTTTCACGTTCGGTTGTCATGGTCATCCTGGTGGATCAATGGAAAGCGGGGTGCGGGTGCTCCAGGGGCCGTGGGACGCCGCCGGATTCTCACGACGCTGCTGCGTGGACCTGCGATGGCCCACATCAAAAAACCGAACACCGGGATCAGGACGATGCCCACCGACCAGCCCAGTTTCGTGAGCGGCCCCGCATCGCTATACAGCACATGCCAAATTGCGTAGGCACTCACGGCCCAGACCATCAGGTCGTAAAGCGTCATGGCGATTCCCTCCCTGCGAGCGTGTTCATTATTCGAGTGGCGTCGGATAAAGGAGCTAGCAGCTTTCATGCCAATCATTTGCGGCGCGATTCTCCGCGCACCGCGCGAGGGTCGGGGGGGCTCATCCGGTAAGACGTGCGCACCGTCGGTAGAAATGACCGCGCGCTGACGGTGATCGCACCGAGCTGGACGCTGTTAAGACGCGTCGGTATGCGTCAGGGCAACGTGGAACAGTTCTTGCTCGCGATCCGCTCATGAATCACAACCTTGCGCTTTTGACCCTCCCCATTCTCGCCTTATTGCTGATTTGCGCGGTGGCCGCTTCGGCGAGGGAGACGCCGAACCTGCGCGCCGTCACCGGTACGATCGAAAATGACTCCGCGTCAGGCACCGATCGCAACTATACAAACGGCTTTCGATTGAGTTGGACATTTAGCGAAGCGGAGCGCGACCCGATCACGCGCTGGGCTGCAACGCGGCTTCTCAGCGCCAAAACGAATTCGCGAGTGTTTCGCGGTCTCTCCTTTGGCCAGTCTATTTTCACACCACGCGATATCGAACGACCGACTCCGCCGCCAAACCAGCGGCCCTATGGGGCCTGGCTTTATGCAGACTATGCCGTGCTGGTGCAGCACCAGGACCGGGTCGACCGGCTGTCGCTGCAGATTGGCCTGGCGGGCGACAATGCCCTCGGTGGCGAGGTCCAAAACGAGGTCCACCGATTACTGGGAATCGAACGGGCTCTGGGCTGGGACAGCGCGATCGATGGTGAGGTGGGTGTCGTGCTGCGTTTTAATCGTCGCTACCCCGCGCTCGGCACCGGCCGACTCGGCTTATTCGAATACGATGTCACCCCGGTGGTGGGCCTCACCGTCGGCAATATTCTCAGTGATATCGGTGCCGGCGCGATGCTTCGTATTGGCCAGACCCTCGAGAAAGACTTCGGGCCCCCGCGGGTGCGACCGTCTTTGGTCGGGGCGGGCGACTTTGCACGCCACAGTCGTTTTCACTGGTATGCGTTTGCCGGCATCGAGGGACGATACGTTGCCCACGATTTCTTTATTTCAGGTAGCTTGTTTCGAGACGACAGGCTTGGTCTTGAGCCCCGGCGCGGTGTGATCGATCTGTCTGCAGGTGTGGTGCTTCAATACAGGCGTGCGCAGCTTGCGTTCAGTTTCGTTGATCGCTCCGAGCAGTTCGAGGCACAAGAGGGCAGCCAGTCCTTTGCCTCTGTGTCATTCGGCTATCGTTTCTAGAGAATTTTTCGGACAGAACATGGACACCAAAGAGACCAGAAGACACGTTGCGCAGGTGGCGTCCGAGTACCTCGAGTCACATGCCGAGGCGCTGGTGGGGCAATGGATTGACTGGGTTCGTGCAAGGGTGGCCAGCAATACCATGCAGGCGCTTCCCGAGCGCGCACTGCGCAATCACATACCGCCGGTGCTGGCGAGTCTTGCCAAATACCTCGCGCATCCCATTGAGCTGGCACGCGGTGAATTGCTCGAGAATCTGAAACTGCACGGTCAGATTCGCAGGGATCAGGGCTATTCGCTCGCTGAGATGCTGGCCGAGTTTGACGGACTGTCAAACGTGGTTACAGAGGCCGTTCTGGATGCGGTGCGTGAGGAAGCGGACGGGGCGACTGCGGATGAGCTGCTCGATCTGGCGCAACGTCTCAGTACGGGACTGCGGTCGATCAGCTTTATCGCCACCGGGACGTACTCGCAGTCGGATCGAGATCGGTCCCACCAGATTGCCGAGAATTTGTCGGAGCTGTCCCGCGCGGTTGGGCACGAAATTCGTAACCCCCTAAACACCATTGCCCTGACGGTCGATGTCTTGAGCGAGGCGCCGGCCGAGGAGTCTCTGGCGACCCATCTCGATACGATCAGCGGCGCGTTGCAGCGTTGTACCTATCTCGTCGACACGATGGCCGTGTTGACGATGGCGGAGAATGCGCGCGCAGGAGACCAGATGGTCTCGATGCGCGAGGCGACCATGCGCGTTGTCCGGGAATTCCGCTCATCGGCGCAGGCCGTGGGCGTGGACATTTCTGGCGAAGATCAGATGCCCGACCTCATGGTCGAGGCCATTTCACTCTACATCGTGCTCAGCAATCTGCTGTCCAATGCGTTCAAGTATCGCGATGAAAAAAAGGACAAGCGAATCGTCAAAATAGACGCACGTTATATCCCCGAAGAACACGACACTGGATTCGTGGAGCTCATAATCGAGGACAACGGCGTGGGCATACCGGAAGAATTTGTCAGTCGTGTGTTGCAAAAGGGATTTCGGGCGCATCCCCATGTTGCTCAAGGAACGGGCCTGGGACTTTATCTTGTCAACCAGACGGTTACGGCGCGTGGCGGACAGGTTCTCATCGAGAGCACAGAGGGCGCGGGAACACGCGTCGCCGTGCGTTTACGCTGTTTGCACGCCGATGCGGATCTGCTCACAGCAGATCAGTTCAGGGTGGAACATCTGATGGGCGAGGCCATCTGGAGCGAGGTTGCCGAGCAGATAAAAAGGAAAAACTGAATTCGGTCAAACGTGTTTCCCGCAATTCGGCGGTAAATATTGCCGAAATTAGTGTGCAATCGTGTCTGTCTGTATCCTCACTTATGAAAATGTAAATAAAGTGGGGATGTATGAGTCGAGCTCGTTTACTGCTTGTTGATGACGACGCTGCCTTTTGCAACGCAGCCCGGAATCTCCTGAGCCGCGACGGTTACGAGGTAGATACCGCAACGCGACAAGATGAGGCTACGCAAAAACTAAGCGCAGGTCGCTATGACCTTCTTCTCACCGATCTGTCATTGCCCGACGGCAGTGGTCTGGAGTTGATTCAGCCAAGTGGCCCGCCCGCCGTGATCATGACGGGGCATCCGTCACTCGACAGCGCCATCGGAGCTGTGCGCGGTCAGGTCGTTGATTATCTCGTCAAACCCTTGAACCACCGGGCGCTTGGTCGCGCTATTGAACGCGCGCTGAAAAAACGCGCCGCTGCGCCCGATCGACGTTCAACGCGCCGGTTGGTCGGAGACTCCGAGTGCATGCGCCGACTCCGAGCGGATATCGAGCAGTATGCGCGGGTTGACGAGACCATCCTGATCACGGGTGAGAGCGGCACGGGCAAGGAACTGATTGCCAACGCGCTGCATGAAGCCCGCGCCTTCGATGGGCCCATCGTAACGGTGAACTGCGGTGCGATCGCACCGGAGTTGCTCGCGAGCGAACTGTTCGGCCATGAGAAAGGGGCGTTCACGGGTGCGCACCGCCGGCGTGCGGGCGTGTTCGAAGCGGCCGGCAAGGGTACGGTGTTTCTTGATGAGGTTGGCGAGTTGCCGATGGCCCAGCAGGCCGCGCTGTTGCGCGTGACGGAGCAGCGACGTGTTATGCCGGTGGGCGGCCACGCGTCGGTCCCGGTGCATGCGCGCATTGTGGCGGCCACCAACCGCGATCTTCACAGCCTCGCAGATGCCGGTGTCTATCGCCGCGATCTTGTTTTCCGTCTGACGGTCCTCACGCTTGTTGTGCCACCGCTGCGCGATCGTATGGACGATCTGGATCAATTAATCGAAGCGTTGTTGGCGGACATTAATGGCAAGCACGGTACCCCTGTGCAACTGGCCCAATCGGCGCTCGAGCCTTTGCGGCGACACGTCTGGCCGGGCAATGTTCGGGAACTGAGAAACGTGTTGCTGCGGGCCGCGTTGGCGCACCGTAACGGCGCAGAGATTCGCGCACTGCAGGACGACTTCGTTCCGGTGGCCCATTTGCCCGGGAACAGGGACACGATCGAGCCGGGCATGGCCATTCGTGATGTCGAGGAGATCCTGATCCGCAAGACACTTGAGCATTTTGGTGGTCGGCGTAAAGAGAGTGCGGCTGCACTGGGTGTCAGTCTTAAAACGCTATACAACCGGCTCCAGACCTATGAGGCGACCAAGCGCCGCCAGTGATCCGCGTGGGTGAGTCATTTTACGAGTGACCCGGAGATATGCGGTGGTCCAGCGCAGCGCGACCCGGCCGGTCGGGGCTTAGCGATCATTGCGCGCCAATTTGGCCCGACGTTTTGATGGCATAGCGCGGTTCCGACCTTTGTCAGCCCGCTTGCAGTCGTACATTCTGGCATCGGCGCGATCGACCAGCGCGACCGCATTGCGGCCGTCGGCCGGGAACTGACTCACGCCATAGCTCATTGAGAACCGCTCACGTCGACCCGCCGCCACGAGCCGAAGCTCCCGCTGTTGTTCAAGTCGCATCGTAATGTTCTGGAGATCGGTGTCACCGTCGACGTCCGTAATCAGGATGGCGAACTCGTCGCCGCCAAGCCGAAATACGCGATCCGAGGAACGCACGATGCTCTCAAGCCAGCGGGCGCAGACCTTCAGTGCCGTATCGCCAATGCGATGACCGTAAGTGTCGTTCAGATATTTGAGCCTGTTCATGTCCAGGATGGCAATGCCGAATGAACGGTCGTGCCGTTTGCATCGTGTCAGCTCATTTTTCAGCGCTTCCTCAAAGCAGCCGCGGCTTAGGGCGCCCGTCAGAGCGTCCTGCCGGGCGGCACGCTTGAATGACCGCAGCCAGTGGGCGCGCTCGATGGCCGTGACGATAGCAAGCTGAAACGCGTGGTCCGTGATCTCATGGATGTCGTGCACGCTTTGCGCGCCCGCACGTACCAGCCGGCGCGCGGCTCTCTCAGGAATGTGCTCGCCCACGACGATGGCCGGGAGCGCGGGATTGGCGGCAATAAGCTCGCCCAGGTCTTCCGCGCGGTAGGGCGCTTCGCGGCTCCAGAAGACGATCGACAAATCGAACCTGGTGAGATCGTGTTCTCGCAATACTTCGGCGACGGTTCGCGCGTTCAAAAGACGCCAACCGGAGGCACCCGCTGCAAGCCGATCGCATAAGGTCGACAGTTCGGGTGCGTCAGGACATAGGCTCAGGAGCCTGAAATTCATGGCACGACCTAACATGGGCCGTTCGCCGAGTGCCTTATCCACTTTTTCTCTCCACCATCCGACGCGGGAAAACCGACGTGGACCAATACAGAGGCTCGCGGTGCCCTTGCATGCGTAATAAATACGTCAGTGGTCGGAAAATCTCGCGTCCGTCTTCCATGCGGTTCAGTACAATCCACCACTGCGTCGAGGTTGTTCGGAGTCGTAGGCGACCCCGATTCCGCCCTCACCGGGTTGAGCAAGATCAGTGCCAATGTTGAGACGGATTGGATTTATGTCGCTGCGTAGCGCGTGACGCTTTGCATTGATACTACTGCGCGGCGTCTGACAACCACTTTTCGATTTCGAAACGCCACCGTGGGTCCACGGCCGTCAAAAGCCGTTTTCGGTCTTCGCGGAAGGCCGCCATGCAATCCCGTAAGTCGCGAGGCCGGCCAGCCAGCGACTCAACTTCGAGCCAATGACGCCACGGTGTTTCGACGGTCCACGCGGGTTCATCAACACAGCAATTAGCAAGGCGGTAGTGAAACGTGGGTCGGGCATTCACCAGTTCAGTGCCGACGGCGGCTGCGACACTTTGCTCATCGATAAAGGCAAATAGCGGAAGCATGTCGAGGGCACGGTTGCGACTGGATTCGAGCGTCAGGTAGTCGCGGATCAGTTCGTCCAGCTCAGGTGAATATTCCGGTGATGTAATTCTGTCCTGATACTCGGAAGAATAGGGCTGGATATAAGGCGATAATCGCCGCGAGATATCGACGTGATCCTCCCAGACGATCCAGTCGTGCAGGCACACATACGCTTGCAGATATCTCAACAGCGTCCTCGCGTCGAGATCAGGTGGTTCCACGTTGAGATGAAGACCAAACGCGTACATTAGAGAGGCGCGCGTGCCTTTTGCCCCGGCGTCACGAAGCGCTTCGGTAAGCTGATCCATTGGCTCACCGGCTTTGTCCATCGGGATAGGTGGGCAGACGATCTCGCACGGCACCACCAGCGAACTGGCCGCCTCGAGCAGGTCGACCGCCAGGTTATCGAGCGCTTTTTTCTCCAGTTGATCTGTCTGTTGCCTGGCCAGTTGTTTCAGCAACGCAAAATCGACTTCGATCATGAACCGCCCAAGCGCGGGCACGTCGACTGCGTACTCAGCGACCGTGAGCTGTTCGACGGAGCCGCCGAGCTCTTCCGAGATCAACTGAGCAATTCGCGCAACGGTCAGCCCCTGAAGCTCGATTTCGACCCCGATGCAGCGCGGCGCGCCATCTGGTTTGTAAAGTTGTTCAGGCAGTGGCCACATTGATTTTGTTCTGATGGAAAACTGTCAAGGTCGAGTATATCGACATTAACCTGCAGTTCTCTGAATATTCGTGGCCCGCGCGCAACGGCGAGGAGATCACATCAATGGCGTATTTTGGGATTTTCCTGTCGGCATTTCTGGCGGCGACCATTCTCCCGTTTTATTCCGAGTTCGCTGTGGTGGCCGGGATAAAGGCAGGACTGGCGCCGTTTGCCGTGTGGTTGTCGGCGAGTGTGGGTAACACGCTTGGCGCCGTCGTGAATGGAATTTTGGGACGGGTTCTGGGCTCGGAAAAAGCCCAATCGCTGATGCGAATCAAACCCGACACGATGCAACGGGTACGCAGTTGGTTCTCGCGTTGGGGTGTCTGGACTCTGCTTTTGGCGTGGTTGCCCTTTGGGGGCGACGCCCTGACTGTGGTCGCGGGCGTGATGCGCGTTTCCTGGCCGGTGTTTGTCGTGCTGGTGTTTATCGGAAAAGCCGCGCGCTACGCCATTCTTGTTATTGCGCTGTAACGCATCGTTGAAACGACGGTCGCGCGATGTCGGCAGATTCTGCCGACACCGCGCCTGGACCTAGTCGGAACCGTTTTCTTTCGCGCGTTCGGCCCGGCGCATTTGCCAGGCTGCAAACGCGAGGGCGGCAACGGCGGACATCCCAAATAGCGTGATGACGAGATAGTGAGTATTCACTTGTGCCTCCTTTTCAGTACTTGCGGTGCGAGCAGTGAGCGCTGCGTAGAGTGACGCTCGAGCCGCGAGTCAGGCCGCGTACTTGCGCTCGAAGTCTTCGATTTCCTTTCGCGCTTCCTCGGCGGTCTTTCCATACGCTTCCTGGATCTGACCCTCGAGCTTCTGCAGGTTGCCCTCGGCTTCGTCGATCTGGTCATCCGTCAGCTTGCCCCACTGGCGCTTGATTTCACCTTTGAGCTGCAGCCATTTTCCTTCGATTTGATCTCTGTTCATGTCATCTCCTTGAGTTTCAAAAAGCCGCGTTGCGGCGTCGTAGTGAAATTTGCAGGAAGCGTGCCAATTCGATACGCGCGCGACTACAGGAATGACACCATGGTTGGCGCATACCGGTTTATAAAATGGTGAACGCAAGAGCAAAATTACCGTTTGAGCTACGCGGCGACGTCTGTGGGGTTT
>JBCCMA010000012.1:0-35536 GCA_039026595.1 Pseudomonadota bacterium | reverse complement strand
GGAGGATCTGCGCGAGGTTTTGCCTGATGGTGTGCCCAACAGCGTGCAGGAAAAACTCGACATGCTCCGTGGACGCGTCACTCGAATGAATCGGATGCTGAGCGACATGTTGACGTTTGCCCGATCTACCCACGGTCAGGTTCTGGTGCAGGAGAAAACGATAGACATTAATGGCATACTTTCCGATGCAAAAACATGGATTGATAAGCCCGACGGAATGCACCTCAACATCGACACAATTGATTTCGGCTTGAAAGTCGCGCCGACCGGTCTTCGGCAGGTGCTGCAGAATCTCCTTACCAACGCCGTGCGGCACCACGACCGGCAGGAGGGCAAGGTTGACGTCACCGGGCAGCAAAATGCGGACGGGTCGGCCACGATCGTCGTGACGGACGATGGCCCCGGGATTGCTCCTGAGTACCACGAAAGCGTCTTCAAGGCGTTTACAACGTTAAAGCGTCGCGATGAAGTGGACAGCACGGGCGTCGGATTAGCGGTGGTTGATCGCTTGATGACAAATCTGGGTGGACGCGTGGCGGTCGTTTCTCCCGTTGACGATCGCGGTTGCCGTTTCGAGCTTACTTTTCCCGCTGATCTCGTCGGCGCCCTGGTCTGAGGCAGAGCTGTCCATGTCCACTCGACCTATGCCGGACGTGTTAATCGTCGATGATGACGACATTGACGTGATGGCCGTACGTCGGGCCCTTGCCAAGGCCAATGTCTCGCCGCGCACACACGTTGCGCACAACGGCGAAGAGGCGCTGGCGCTTCTTGATCCGGATGCCACGAGTGTGAAGAGCCCTTGTATTGTGCTGCTCGACATCAATATGCCGCGCATGAACGGATTCGATTTCCTTGATCGCATTCGTAACGATGAGCGCTTGCATGACCTCGTGGTGTTTATGGTGTCCACCTCTGATGCGCCCGAAGATCGTGCGCGGGCTTACCGCTACAATGTGGCGGGCTACATCAACAAGTCGCTGCCCGATGCCAAGTTCCACGCCTCGGTCAATATGCTGGTGGATTACTGTCGTGTCGTGCAGTTACCCGACACACCCTGACGCACTGAAAAGGCGGTCGATCGATCGCCGATAGCCGGGCCCGGCAGCAACTGGCACACTACGTAATTTACCGTTCGTTGGAGTGCCCACCCATGACTGCTAGCCGGCCTCGGTTTGTCTCAGTGTTCGCGATTTCGATGCGGACTGTTTTCATCACGTTCACTGCGCTGTTGGTGGCCTGTGCGCCGACCGCCCCCATAGCCGATTCACCGCCGGTCGCGGACGTGGCCGCCGACCCTTATCTGTGGCTCGAGGACGTCACAGGAGAGCGAGCGCTGGATTGGGTGCGCAAAGAGAACGCGCAAAGCGCAGCGGCGCTGACTAAAGACCCGCTGTTCACGGCACTCTACGACGATGCGCTGGCGATACTCGGCAATGAGGCGCGCATTCCCGACGGGTCCATCCAGGGCGGTCAGGTCTACAACTTCTGGCAAGACACCGAACGCGTGCGCGGTGTGTGGCGGCGGATGTCGCTAGAGGATTTTGTTGCGGGCAATACGCGCTGGGAAGAACTGCTTGACGTTGATGCGTTGGCGGCTCGCGAGGATCGCAACTGGGTATTCGGAGGTGCGCAGTGCCTGCCGCCGGCGCGTGATCTATGCCTCATCCGTCTGTCCGACGGTGGCACCGACGCGGCGATCTACCGTGAATACAACGTGCCGGAACGTCGCTTTGTCGAAGGTGGCTTTACGCTGCCAGAAGCAAAAAGCGGTGTGCAATGGGTCGATCGGGACACTGTCCTGGTCGCGACGGATTTCGGCGAAGGCACGATGACAAGCAGTGGCTATCCGCGCACGGTGCGCATGTGGACGCGCGGGTCCGATGTTGCTGATTCGTCCGCCTTTGTGGAAGGCAAAACGTCGGATGTCGGACTGTTCCCGTTCACGTTGAGACACGACGAAAAAGTCTACTCCGGCGTCGTGCAGGGCGAGAGCTTTTTTGAATACCGCATCCACATGAGATTGGTTGACGGTCGAACCGTTGTGCTGCCGTTGCCCCGTCGCGTGGACGTTGTCGGCATGGTGAACGGTCGGGTTATCGCGCATCTGAAAGAGGACTGGACGCACGCCGGCCAGAACTTCACCAAGGACACCATCGTTGCGTTGACCCTGGATCCTGCTGGTGGCTACCCCACCGAAACGGTGTACGCGCCCAGTGACAGTGAGGCGATTGCCGAGGTCTCCGATGGCGCGACAGATGTCTTTGTCGTCGTCCTTGACGATGTCATCGGGAAACTCAAGCGCGTTCGATATACCGGCGGTAAATGGGTCGCCAAGCAGGTCACGCTGCCCGCTAACGGCACCGTGTCGATCAGCAGTGTGAACGGCGACGGTGACGATCTGCTGGTGAGCTACCAGAGTCTGACGGTGCCGAATCGTTTGTATTACATCGACGGCGCTGACCGGGCTCAGGCGGCCTATTCGCTGCCGGATTTATATGCCTCCGGGGATGTCGCGGTGGAGCAGCGTTTTGCGGTGAGCGCCGACGGTACACGCGTGCCGTATTTCATCATGGGGCGTGAGGACGTTCTTGCGCGCGGTAATGCCCCGACTATTCAGTACGGTTACGGCGGATTTGAAATACCCATTCTGCCGACCTACTACACTGACCCAGCCCGCCCGCAACACGGTGCGCTGGCCGGCAAACTGTGGGTTCGTCGCGGTGGGGTGCTGGTGCTGTCCAACATTCGCGGTGGGGGCGAGTACGGCCCGAAGTGGCATCAGTCTGCGCTCAAGACCAATCGTCAACGCGCGTTCGATGATTTCATTGCCATTGGTGAGGATTTGGTTGCAAGCGGCGTAACGTCGCCGGCGAAACTGGGCGCGATCGGGCGCTCGAATGGTGGGCTGTTGATGGGCGTGGTGCTCACACAGCGCCCGGACCTGTATGGCGCGATCGACTGCGGCGTGCCTCTGCTCGATATGCTCCGGTACCACAAGCTGCTGGCCGGCGCGAGTTGGGTTGGCGAATACGGAAGCCCGGACAACCCGGCTGAACGCGCCGTTCTTGAAGCGTATTCGCCCTACCAGTCAATTCGCAAAGAGGTCGACTACCCTCGTGTACTGTTCTACACCAGCACCAAGGACGACCGGGTGCATCCGGGCCACGCTCGCAAGATGGCGGCACGCATGGCGGAGATGGGGCACGCCTACGAGTACTACGAGAATCTTGAGGGCGGCCACGGTGGCACCGCGAACCAGGAACAGCTCGCGTATCGAACCGCGCTTGAGTACCGTTTTTTCTTCGACGCGCTCGCAGCGGATTTGCGCAAGTCGGGCGACTAGGCGCGCCACAGACGACAAGCGACCGCAGAAAATCCAGGTTTTGACACGGCTACCCGCACTTTTTTGGTGCGTGTAGAACGTGTTTGTGCCTGAAAATGCAATATGTGGCCGCTCGGCTCATCGCAGGTCATATTTGACATTGTTCGCACCGACGCTATCTTGCGAGGCTTATTTCAAATTTATTAGCATATATGTCGAACGGCACCGACGATGCGTATCGCGCCGCAATCGCGCGATTTCTACCCAGCGTTGTTCGGTTGGCGCTCACGGGCGGTATCAACGGAAGACAGTTTGGCGACCTGGTTAAGCAAGCTTATGTCGATGTGGTCACTGCGGACTATGGACGGTCCGGCCGCCCAACCAATATTGCCCGCACTGCGTTAATCACGGGTCTTTCTCGCAACGACGTCAAGCGACTGCGGGCCGGCTCGGATTCGGATTCCGCGACCTTCCGGTCGGATCGAAAGCGCTACGGGCTCGGCAGCTTGCTGCGAGAGTGGCACACAAGTACGGACTTTCTGGATTCCGAGGGGCGGCCAATCGCCCTTCCGTTCGACGGGCATGACATCAGCTTCGCCCGGCTCACGCAGCGGTTTTTCAGCGATGTACCCGCAACGACGACTCTGCGCGAGCTGCTCGACTGCGGTGCCGTACGCCGGGATGGCGATACGGTCATCGCCCTGCGGGATTATCTTCTCCCGCCGGTGGGAAATGCTGAGCACGTTGAGCGCATTGGCGGTCTGCTTTCCGACTTTGTCGAGACGATCGCGCACAACCTGCAGCGGGACGAGTCGGCGCCCTCGTGCATAGAAATCCGCACCACGGAGGAAAGCATAGCGTGCCGGCACGAAGCCGCATTTCGCGCCGCACTTGACGCCGAGGCCACCAAATTCTATCAACGGATAGAGCGCTGGCTGATGGATCACAAGGAACTGGAAACGCGGCCCGATGAGGCCACCACGCGTATGGGTTTCGGCGTATATCAGATCTCCGGGGAGTCCGACCGACGATAAGCCGGATCAAAAAGCGCTCGCGAAAGCTGCTTGTGTCACGGAGGACACGAATGAACAACCGCGATATCCCCGAGCGACCACAGCCAAATGCGCGTCGGCGCATCCTCCTGTGTATATCCAACGAGCGTCCGCACCTTGTGACGCACGCGCTGTATGGGCTCGCCACCGCGTCCGAACCCTGGATACCGCATGACATCGTGGCGATCACCACGTCGCGGGGCGCCAGCGAAATTGAACGGCGGCTTGTCAGGCACGCCCGACTCCGAACGCTTTGCCAGCACCTTCGATTACCGCAGACCGCGCAACCGAAACTGCGCTCGGTCGTGGTCAATGACGTGCCGTCGCGTGTGCAGACGGCGGCTGCGCACCGCCGTGAGTTGAGCGACTGCATCTTGCGCGAGGTCCGGCACGTTACCGATCAGGTCGACACCGAGCTTTGCGTCATGCTCGGCGCGCACGGTCCGGCTCTCGAGACGTTTGTCGCCGGCCATACTCTCTCGCTGCTCGCGCGGCCGCAGGACCGGCTTGCGCAGGCCATGGTGAGCGACGCCGATGCCCAGTCGGACTTTTTCTACCCCGACACGATGGCAAACACCGCCGGCCGTGTGAGCGTGCTCGAAATCCCGTTTGCACGGGTGGAGCGCGTCGCGTCGATGCGCGAGCTGGTTGCCCAGTCGGATTACGGCACCTTGTGCCACGGCCTCGATGGGCACGCGCATCTGCGGGTCAGCCATAGTTTTCGAGGACTGAACTTCCGTTTTTCCAATGCCTTCGATATTCGGTGCGACAGTTCCCACCGGGTTCCTGGTCCGCGCATCGAGCCTCGCGCGGCAGCGCTTTATGCCCTGTATGCACAGCGGGCGCGGGACAACGCCGGTTTTCTGCGCGACGACGAACTGCTCGACAAGCCCGAGGCTTACCTGTCTTTTTACGACGCCTGTCTGGTGGGCGGCCGCGTAAAGTCCTCGGATGCCGCGGCGCCATCTTTGAGTCGCGCGGCGCTTGGGGTCGCACGCAGTCGCATCGGGCGTGCGCTGTCGGTGCTGGTTCAGAGCGGTGCCAGTTATCGCGACTACCGGATTCACAAACAAGGTGGCGCGTGTGCCTATGGCCTTGCGCTCGCGCCAGAGCAGATTTTGTTTGCGGCCTGAACGATCAGCAAACGCGTCGAAACCGAAAATTTACGGAATCGAGCCGATGTGACGCCTGCGCGTGCACGGTGGTGTCCGCCAGCGAGGTGCGCTGGTGCTTACACCACTCAGGGAGAGTTGCATGAACCCCATGTCACGACACGTCGCCATCCTTTTCGCCGCTTGCCTGTTCACATTTCCCGTGTCCGCTGCGGATCAGACCGCCGCAGACGGCGCTGTTCAGGACAACAGCGGGGGGTACGCCACCGACGCGACCGACCGTGGTGGACGTCCATCATCTTCGAGCGATACGGATTCCGGTGCGGCCGAGGCGTTTCTGGCGTGGCTGAAGGGCTCGCTCCGCTAGCGATATTTGCGCGCAGTTAAACCCGCGCAGGGGGATCGTCATCCAAGGGGCACCACGACTTTGGAGAAGTGACATGACCCTTCCAAACATCGCGCGCCTCGCCGGCGTCTCCGCGGCACTGATATTTGCCGGCGCAGCGAATGCGGACACGCTCCAGCGTACCTTTGATATCGGCCCCGGCGGCACGCTCGTGATTGACACGCAGCCGGGCAAGGTGGACATCCGGACGGGCGGTGACGACGTGCGCGTCGAAGTCGTGCGCACCGGCGATCGGGCCGAGGAATTCAACGTCGAGTTTCGAGAAGATGGGCGCGGGCTCACGATCAAGGGAAGTTGGCCCGGCGTCCTCTCGTCGTGGCGCTCACGTCCCAAAGCGCGTATCGAGTACAACATCACCGTGCCGCGAGCGTTCGACATCGATGTCAGGACGTCAGGCGGCTCGGTTGCCATCGATGATCTCGATGGCGACGTTGAAGCGCGTACGTCCGGCGGCTCGATCCGTCTTGGACAGATTGCGGGTGAGGTGTTTGCCGACACCTCCGGCGGCAGCATTTCTCTTGATGGTGGCGGGGCCGGAGCCAGGCTCGATACGTCCGGCGGCAGCATCCGCGTGGGTGAGGTGGCCGGATCGCTCGTGGCCTCCACGTCCGGGGGCTCCATCCGCATTGACGGTGTCGGCGGCAATGTCCGCGCGAGCACTTCGGGCGGCAGTGTTGAGGCAACGCTGCGCGGTCAGCCAACCGAAGACTGTGAGCTCTCAACGTCGGGCGGTACCGTGACGCTGAATGTCCCATCGTTTGTTGCCATCGACGTGGATGCGAGCACGTCAGGCGGTCGGGTGAAATCGGATCTGCCTCTGGACCAGGCTACCCTGTCCAAACGCAGCGTGCGCGGGCAGCTTAACGGCGGCGGTCCCACGATGCGCCTACGCAGCAGCGGCGGCGGTGTGCGCATCCGCCGGGCCGACTGACCACGCCGCTCAGTCCCTGTCGCGTGCCCGCCCCGTAAACAGGCGCGGGCGCGCTTCGGCGCCGTCGCCCGGCAGTGGCTCCGCCCAGTGGACGGGTCCTGCTCGGCCGGTTACCCAGTCGAGCACGGCCGCGCATTCCTTCGCGCCTGCCGCATGCCCGGGATACGCCAGTACGCTGATGACGCCGCCTGCGCTGAGCCGTGTCTCAGCGGCCGCCAACGCCGCGAGCGTGGTGGTATGGAGCGTAGTGATCCGCTTGTCGCCGGTCGGAAGGTAGCCGAGGTTGAACATGATCGCGCGCACGGTGCGGGGTGGCGCGTGCGCACACAGTGTGCTGTGACAGGCGTTGATCAGCGTGACGCGCCCCAGATGCCCGGCCGCAGTCAAGCGCGCTTGCGTGGCCCGGAGAGCCGTGCGCTGTGTATCAAAAGCAAAGACACGGCCGCGGGCGCCCACCGCGCTTGCCAGAATAGCCGTGTCATGGCCATTGCCGGCGGTGGCATCAATCGCGTGGTCCCCGTCGCGGAGGACGCCTGACACTATGTCGTGCGCAGCCTGCGTCAAGCGCACCGCGGGAGTGCCTCAATCAGGTCGGCGACGCGTTCGGCGCACGCGGGCGCACTCAGCACACCGTGCGAACCCAGACCATTCAGATACAACACGCGCTCATGCACGGGGTGCGGACCAACCAACGGTTGTCGAGACCGTGAGACCGGGCGTACCCCGGCGGTCTGCTCGAGCAGTTCGGGCGGGTGGCGCAACCAGCTGGTGAGCTCGGTAAGTAGTGCCGTTCCTGCGGCTATAGTGGTGACCGGGCGGGGATCGTCGTGATCGTAGGTGGCGCCGAACTGGTAGGTGTGTTTGTCGAATGGACGCAGCCACTTGCCCGCTCGATGCAGGGTGTTTTTTGTGCGCACACCGTCAAGTGCCACACGGATCATCTCGCCTCGGGCCGGATTCAGGGCGCGCTCGGGCAGCCACGCGTTGTGCACGTCCAGCGCCCCCCCGCACCAGACGACAGCGTGGGCGCAGAAATCGATCCCGCGCAGGTGCGCGCTCGTCGGGCTGACCTGCACCGACGCCGGATCGATATGGGCCGCTTTAAAGCACGTCATCTGCTCGAAGGTGTGCCGCGATGCGTTCAGATAGGCGCCGACATCAAGACGGGCCGCGTGCGGCATGGTCGCAACGGCGAGTGTGTCGCCAAGTCCGTCTGGCACACCGGCGCCGAGTGCCAGGTGTTGCGGGGCCTCGCGGGCGACCTGAGCAGCCTTGTCCACGTCTTTTGCGGTGTTGAGCAAGCGAAGTGCGGGCTGCTCGAACCAGAAGCGGGTTCCGGTTTGCCCCTCGATGCGCTGGTAAAGCGACCGACAGCGGGCGAGTTGTTCGATGAAACCGGGCCGAACGCGAAGAGCCTGGCCCGTTACGGGTGTAACGAGCCCCGCGGCAACCTGCGAGGCGGCAGGGCGTTCCGGACAGTCGTAGATAACAAACGGCAGGCCACGCCACTTTAGTGCCCACGCCAGTGTCGTGCCCGCCAGGCCCTGGCCGACGATCACCACGGGTGGGATTGTATTCACAGCAACCTGGCGGTGCCGCCGGCCGCCGGGGCGCCCGTGGCGTCGATAAATTTCACAAAATCAGTGTCGGTAGCAGGACCAGAGCGCACAAGACCTGCACGCAACAGAATTAAAACATAGACTTGCGACCTATGGCACGGCGCTTGCTGCCGTCTATACAAGACCGGAAGAAACGGGCGTTGTCCGGGTAGCGCTGCGGCTTGCGTCGTGGCGGTGGGGTATGAACAAAAGACACAACATTGCATTGGGAATTGCGCTGGCGCTGACAATGCACGCGTCCGCACTGGTCATTGACCTTGACGACGCGGGACCGGCCGGCACGCAGGCTCGGATCGACGTGCTGAGCGCGCACGCGGGTGAGGTGTTGAGTCCGTCCTTTGATTTTGTTTACGAGGTCGGTACCGGTGCGACCGCCCACCAGATGCACATTGCACAAATTCCGGCCGCCGAATTCGTTCGGATCGGCACCGCCGAGGGCGCGTGCGCGAGCTTCAATACCCTGTGCACCTTTGATCTTGGCCTCGCCGATGCATCCGACGTTTATAGCGCAAGCGGTGAAATCGAGTTTGCCAGCAGCATCATTGAAGGCTCCGGTGACTGGGAGATGTTGATCTCGGAGTCTTTTGATCATCCCGGCATCGACGGTGTCTTTCTTGACGACGCCATGATCGAGATCGATCAGGTTCAGATGCCCATTCCCGCAACCCTGCTGATGGCCGGTCTCGGTCTGGCCGGCATGGGCATTCTGCGCTGGCGACGCTGATGTCCACCGAAGGCCGCTCGCGGGTTGATGCGCGTGCCCGTGATGACCGATGCAGGCAGATCGGCATACTGCTTATCACTGTGTTTTTGAGCGCATGCGTACCGCCGGAAACGCAAGAAGCACTGCCCACCGAAAGCCGTTTTGACGCGTCGGGGCGGCCGCGGGTTGAGATCGATCTCCACGGGTTACCCGACCGCGCTCGAGGCAAGGCATCCAGACTGATCCAGGCGGTTAACGATGCCCCGGATGATCCGGGCTCGGCGGGACTCGTCGCGATGTTTCTGCATGCCCATCAGCGCCGGGATGTCGCGGTGGCCTACTACGAGCGGGCGGCGTCGCTGGCGCCCGACGTGTTTCGCTGGGTCTACTTGCTGGGCGTGCTGCACGTTGAGGCGGGCCGCGACGATCTGGCGATGAGCGTGCTCGAGCGCGCCGCGAAACTGGATCGTGACTATCCGCCGTTGCGGTTGCATCTCGCGGAGGCATTGGCGAGAACGGGCCACACCGCGTCCGCGATCGAGCTTCTCCAGGCACTGACAAACGAGCGTGCGGATTATGCGCAGGCGCAGTTCGAACTTGGGAGGCTTCTGGCGCAGCAGGGGTCAAACGCCGCCGCCGCACGACATCTTGAGCAAGCGCTACTGCGCGTCCCGCATTACGGGGCTGCCCATCGCCAGATGGCTGAGGTCAAGGCGCAACTCGGTGACGAGGCGGCCGCCGAGCTGCACACCGAGCTTGCGGCGCGCCATGCGCGCGGCGTGCCGCCGGAGCCCGATGAGTTGCTGACCCGTGTTGAAGACATGCGGGTCACGGCCGAACAGACCATTGTGCGGGCCGGGCGATTGAGCGCCGCGGGTCGTTTGGCGGAGGCGGCCGGCGTATTCGAAGATCTCCTGGAGCGGGAGCCAGACAACGCGGTGGCGTACATCAACCTGATCGGGTTGTACGGTCAGCTTGGCGAAATCGAGCGCGCCGAGCAGGCGTACCGGAACGGAGTGACCATCGCACCCGACGCCGCCCGGTTGCACAGCAACTTCGGCATTCTCCTGCTGCGGACCGGTCGCCCGCGCGACGCCGTGGCTCTGTTTGATCGGGCGTTGTCGGTGGATCCGAGGCTGGCCAGCGCGCTGAAGTACCGGGGGCTCGCTGAGCAGAAGCTTGGAAACGTGCAGGCGGCTATCGCCAGTCTGGCGGCATCGCGGGACCTCGATCCCTACGATCAACAGACGGCATACGCGCTCGGACAGGCTCAAGTGGCATCGGGCGCGTACAAAACGGCGGTCGCCACGCTGGCCTCGACGCGACAGCCGGTGTCCGCGCGCACGCCGGTGTATCTGCAAGCGCTCGCGCAGGCCCATCTGAGCAGCGGTGATGCCGAGGCGGCGCAAACTACACTTACTGAGGCGCGATCACTGGCCGTGGCGTACGGCCAGCGCGCGATTGCCGACACGATTGACACGGAGCTCGCTCAGTTGATCGACGCCGGGTTGGTGTCACCGTAGCGCGATAAGCCTCGGCACTCAGGACTTGCCGACGATATCCAGAAACTCCGTCCGGGTGCGCGCGTCTGTGCGCACGTCGCCCAGAAGCTGCGACGTAATCATGCTGACGCCGGGCTTGTGTATGCCTCGGGTGGTCATGCACTGGTGCTGTCCCTCGACAATGACACCGACGCCCTTGGGCTGCAGTACGTCCTGAATGCACGTGGCGATTTGCGCGGTCATTTTTTCCTGAACCTGAAAGCGCCGTGCGAAGGCTTCCACGACACGCGCAAGCTTGCTGATACCCACCACCTTGCGTCGTGGCAAATAGCCGACGTGTGCGTGACCGATAATCGCCGCCATGTGGTGTTCGCAGTGCGATTCAAAGGGGATATGGCGCAGCACGATCAACTCGTCGTAGCCCTCTACCTCTTCGAAGGTGCGACCCAGGTACTCAACCGGGTCCTGGTTGTAGCCGGCAAACCAGTCTCCATAGGCCTTCACGACCCGTTTGGGTGTGTCCAGTAAGCCTTCGCGCGTGGGGTCGTCGCCGGCCCAGCTAAGCAGCGTTCGTACGGCTGCTTCGGCCTCTTCGCGACTGGGGCGTCCGCTGTCGGACGAGCTCTTATCGGTCATTCAGAATTCTCTTGTGCAAGTGCCAACACACCCGGATCGCGCGCTCTAATTGTACGCGCTGGGCGCCACTCGCGCATCCTGACGGCGTGCGCATTGTCTTTCTCTGGCATTGCATTACTGTGGCGTCATGTGGACGTTTACCGGAAAAGAAAGGCCGCCGTTTGCCGAGGTTCCCGGGCCCGGTCAGGAGTCGGTCTGGGACTATCCCAGACCGCCGGCCCTCGTCGATGATGCGCGGCGCGTTCAGGTTCGTGCCTCTGGTCGCGTTCTTGCAGACTCCAGTCGCGCCGTACGTGTGTTAGAGACCGCGAGCCCGCCGACTTTCTACCTTCCCCCGGGCGATGTGGCGCTCGACCGCTTCGTCGACGCGCCGGGTCGTTCGTTCTGTGAGTGGAAAGGCGCGGCCAGTTACCTTGCATTGGATCAGGCCACGCAAGCCGTCGCCTGGTTTTACTCCGATCCATCGCCGCGCTTTGCGCGCTTGCGCGGGTACGTCGCGTTCTACCCATCCCGTGTTGAGTGTTTTGTCGACGACGAGCGCGTGCGTGCGCAGGCCGGCGAGTTTTATGGCGGGTGGGTCACCGACGAAATTGTGGGGCCGTTCAAGGGCGATCCGGCGACCGGCCACTGGTAGATTGCTCCGCTTTGATCTGCGCGTGAATCTGATCGCGCAGCGGTTTGTGATCATTGAAATGCTCGAACGCGTTGCGAAATCGCACGAACGCCGGCTCGTGACCGACGCGCTGTGCCGCGACCGCCAGCCATCCGAGCGCGCGGGCGCCATCCATTGGCGCGTCGAGCGACCGGTAAGCAGCGGCCAGCCGATCGGCGCCTTCAACGGTCCGTCCCCGACGAATGTCGGCGATGCCTCGGGTGACGTCCAGCGAGCGATTGTCCGGTGCCAGTCGGCGCGCACGGTTCAATGACAAGTCTAACGAGAATGCGTCCGGTTTTTCGGCTGCCAAATGCGTGAGCGCATCGAGGTGGAGGAGCCCTACGTCGTCCATTTCCGAAATGGGGGTCTCGGGTAGCCGACCGGCCAGACGCTCACGGGCGGCATCGTGCTCCCCGGCAGCCGCCAGAATGGCAACAGACTGGTCGATCAACCGATCCGGCTTTCGGTTGCGGCCAATCAATCGGTCGAGGAGGGCCACCGCTTCGTCGGTCCGACCGGCGTTGGCGAGTTCCTCCGCGGCCATCTCCTCGAGGGTGGTGAGACGTTGCTCGATGCCATCGTCGTCCATCAGCGGGCTCAGGAGGATGCCGAGGCCGTCGCTCACGCCGCCTTTGAACGCAAACGGCAGCAAATTAAATCCGGCGCCCCAGATGATCACGATCGCAAGCGTTTTCAGCGCGAGGGCGCCGGGTTCTGTGGATTCGCTGAATACGGCGTCGGCGCCGAACAGGGCGATCAGGGCGCCCAGCAGTGCCAACTCGGCGCCCGGCCCCGCGGCGTAGACCAGTGCGGATTTCCAGCGTGCACCGCTCGCAGAATTTGGCGCGGGCACGACATAACCCTCGATAGGGACTGCGCGCAGCGTGACGGCCGTGCCCGCGACCTGGCCGCGCCACAAGACCGGTCCAAACCCGAGCGACAGGTGTCCGACCCGCCAGCCCAGCAGCCGAGCCATGCCCGCGTGACCGAGTTCATGAAGCAGGAGCATGAGCGGCCAAAACGTGATGAAGAACAACACGCTTAGCTTTTGCGGAACGTATTGTTCAATCAGTGACGCGAGCATCAGCGCTGCGAAAGCGAGCCCGACGACCCACAGACCGGCCATTTCACCGCGCGTGGTGGGCCGGACGCCTGCACTGAGTGTCAATTGGGTAAAGGCGGGGCTCTCGTTCACGACCTTGTCCGGTTTTGCAATCAGGACGGCACTTCCCGTCGCGCTGGATAAGGCACCACTTTACGTCGCTTCGCCACGTTCGCAAGGCGCGGCGCCAGCAGCAGACGGTCCCGACCAAAAGGGCGCGGCACCGCTGCACTCAGGTTGTGCATACTTTGACGGAGATTAGGATGACGCATCAACTGACCCGGGTGGCCCTCGCGGCGGCTCTTACTGTCGGCAGTGCCAGCGCCTCGGCCGCGTTGATTTACGATTGGAGTCGCGGTGCGGGCGTGTTCGGCGGAAACAGCGGGTTGTCGTACGAATCATTGAGTTCGAGCTACAACACGGTGACGCAGGACTTTACCTTTGAGGTGGAGTTCGGCGAGGAAACGGCCACCGGTGGCTGGCTGGTCGTCAGCCCCGGGGCGAACCCCAAACGGTCAAACGAAGAGCTCGCCATCGTTTATTTCGACGAGGCATCGCAGGACGCCTGGGTATACGCGTACAACGGGCTGAATAACAGCGCGAGCTGGTCTCAGGGCCCATTGCTCGGCTTTTTCGAGAACGCGTACACCACCGAAAGCGGAACGGCCACGTTAATGTTGAACGCGGCGGGTATCCACGCGGGTCTGGATTCCGGCTTCGCCTTCGGCCCGGATATTGGAATCTGGTATCACCCCTCGACATCGCTGACCCTCGTTGGGGATAACGCTGGCTTGACCCAGTTCACGCCACACAATCAGGGCTGGTATGACACGTCGTTTGACGGCGACTGTTCGAATCCGCGCACAGGTTGCATCACAGAGCGCACGGCAGTGCCTGAGCCAGCCTCGGTGTATCTGATCGCTCTGGGCGCTGGCGTGCTTGCCTTGCGACGGCGTTTTTCAGTTCGCGCGTAAGCGGCGTCGAGCATAAAAAACCCGGTCACTGAGGTGGCCGGGTTTTTTTTATGTTCGGGTATTCAAATTATGCAAAACCCGCGGGTGTCGGGATGCTTTACCGACTGCGATTTTGACCTCTTTTTGTTATGTACAAATGCACTGTAAGGGCATGAAAAAAATAAAATAAAGTGGTTTTGGCATGCCGCTTGCTCCTCTCTGGGTCGTACCTTGAACAACCCACAGTGGGACCACAAGAAAATGAACAACAAGCTTCTTCAATCCGCTGCACTCGCAGCACTTCTTGGCGCCAGCGCAACCGCATCGGCGACCCTGACCTACACGTACGAGTTCGACCGCCCGGGATCACACTTCGGTGGCGGCAGCGGCCTTGACTACAACTCGATATCATCGACCTACAACGAAGCGACCGAGCAGTTCTCGTTCACCGTTGAATACGGCACGTCCGCTGCGGAAGGCGGCTGGTTGGTCGTGAGCCCGGGTGCGAACCCGAAGCGCAGCGACGACGAGCTGGGCATCGCCTACTTTGACGCCGCCAGCGGCGACGTCTGGGTGTACGCCTACAACGGCCTGAACAACAGCCTGAGCTGGCAGCAGGGCCCATTGCTTGGTTACTTCCAGGACGCGTACACCACTGTTGGTAACACGGCGACGCTGGCGTTCGACGCCTCGGGTGTCCACGCGAACCTCGAAACAGGCTTCGCCTTCGGCCCGCAGTTCGGCGCCTGGTTCCACCCCATCGTGAACGCGAACATCGTGGGTGACCAGACCGGTCTGACGCGCTTCGCCGGTACGCAGGGCTGGTTCGACGTGCACAACCACGGCGACTGCAGCAACCCGCGCACGGGCTGCGTCACCTCAGAACAGATTCCCGAGCCGAACTCGATGCTCCTGTTCGGTCTGGGTCTGACCGTCATGGGTCTGCGCCGTCGTCTGATGGCCTGAGCCTGACCGCTCTCGAACCGGGGGCCCGGCTGCGTATGCAGTCGGGCCCTTTTCATTTACACGTCGTCCATTCGCATGGGACGACGCACGTTGCGCTACAATCAGCGCCCCAAAAACACCCACCATTGAGGAACACCGTGAGCAACTTCGACCAACAACTGGGCAAGATCAAGAACGATGACGGCTTTATCGCCGCCCTCGACCAAAGCGGCGGCAGCACCCCCAAGGCGCTGCGTCTGTACGGTGTTGAGGAGTCCGCCTACAGCAACGATCACGAGATGTTTGATCTTGTGCACGCCATGCGGACCCGGATCATCACGAGCACCGCTTTCGACGGCTCGCGGATTCTGGGTGCCATCTTGTTCGAGAATACAATGGATCGGCAGATTGACGGCAAGGACACGGCTGATTTTCTGTGGGAAAACAAGAACGTTGTCCCGTTTTTGAAAGTGGATAAGGGCCTTGCCGACGAAGCGGACGGTGCTCAGGTCATGAAGCCGATCCACGGCCTTGATGCGCTTCTCGAGCGTGCGAAAGCGAAAGGCATCTTTGGCACGAAAATGCGCTCGGTGATCAAGCAAGCCAATCCGGCCGGGGTCAACGCGGTGGTGCGCCAGCAGTTTGAAATCGGTCGTCAGATAATTGCCGCCGGGCTGGTGCCCATCATCGAGCCGGAGGTGGATATTCACTGCCCGGAAAAGGAGCAGGCCGAGGTGCTGCTGAATGCCGCGCTGCATGACGAACTCAACAAGCTGAGCGCGGGTGAGTACGTCATGCTCAAGTTGACGTTGCCCGAGAAGGTGGATCTTTTCCGCGGCTGCATCGAGCACGCGAATGTGCTGCGCGTGGTGGCGCTCTCCGGCGGGTATTCGCGCGCTGAGGCCAACGACCGGCTCGGCAAGAACCGCGGCATGATCGCCAGTTTCTCGCGCGCGCTGTCGGAAGGACTGTCTGCCCAGCAGGATGACGACGGCTTCAACGCCACGTTGAACGACTCGATCCAGAGCATTTTCGACGCCTCGCGTACCTGACGCGCGGGATATAAACGCGGCGCCGCGCAGTAAGCGGCGCCGCGTTTTTTATTGGCCGATTGGTGAGCCGGGCGGCACCGTCGGCGCCACCGGCGAGGGCATCTCAACGTTTGTGGACAGAGCCTGTTTGATCAACGCCCCGATCCACTGGTCGTGGGCTTGCCATGACACGCTGGGTTCCGGATAGCGACCCGCGTCGTTTTCACGTTCCACTTCGGTCAGCACGAATCGAACGGCCGCGCGTACGGCAGGATCGGCGTCGCCATTGTGCAGTAAGCCGATCAGGCGTCGAATCACCGCAAAATTGACGGTTTGCTGCAGCAGCGCATCGTTGTTCCGGCTGCGGTTGGCGCGCAGGGTGCTGGCCACCAGTGTTTCCAACAGGTCATGGAAATCGAGCGCGTTTTCATAGTTGGCGCGCGTCAGCCTGGCGGCGCGCGTCGGGTCCAGCAGAACATCCAGACACAGCTCGGTCAGGGCGGCCGGCGGCGCGGCCCGGTCAAACGTAAAGCCGGTCGGGTGGTCGAATAACTCACGCGTGTCAGGAAACCCGGGCGGTCGAGGTGCAAGGTAGCTCATCAGCGATGGCGGGACCGCCAGCTCCCGCGGCGTGAGCGTGGACAGCAGAGCGTCGAGCGCGGCCCGTTGTCGGCTCTCTTCCACAGGTCGGACCGCCGGTCCGTCGAGTGCACCGGCTGGGGCGTAATCAAAGTACTGCCCCGCGATCAACTTGCCGACAGCCTGAAGCTGGTAGCGGTGCAGAAGGTAAATCGGGACGAGCGCGTCCTCGATGGTTGCGGGGGGTTGAGACGTCGGAATGCTCGCCCGGCCCATGTTGCCGAGGGCAACACGGCGAACGGCCATGAGATGCGTCAGCTCGTCGATCGCATCGGCGCCGTTGTCCCACAGGTTGCCATCGGGGTGCGCATCGCCGGCGCGCCGCGCGTGCCGATCGGCCACAAAGGACAGCCCCATCTTGTAGGTGGCGTTCAGATACGCACGCCGGGCGGCGGCCGGGTCGTCGTGGCTGGAGAAGTCGCCATATCCCCAGCCGATAGCACGTCGGTCCCAAAGGCCAATGCCTACAGCGTAGGCGTCATCAAGGCGGATTTCCCCGGCAACGAGATCGATCTTCGGGAACGGGTAATCCATGACCGAGGATCGGTTGTCTGTGCTGCCGGCAAAATTGTGCTCCAGACCCAGTGTGTGGCCCACCTCGTGAGCGCTGAGCTGCCGTATGCGCGCGAGCGCCATCGCGCTGGCCCGCTCGGCACCATCATCGTCTTTGCCGAAAGGTGACAGAAGACCTTCGGCCAGCAGACGATCCTGACGGACACGCAGGCTCCCGAGCGTAACGTGGCCCTTCAGGATCTCGCCTGTGCGCGGATCGATTACGGACGCGCCGTAGGACCAACCGCGTGTGGAGCGATGGACCCACTGGATCACGTTGTAACGTACGTCCATGGGATCGGCGCCGTCCGGCAACAGGCGAACCTCGAAGGCGTTCAGAAACCCGGCGGCGGTGAAGGCATCGCGCCACCATGTCGCGCCGTCGATCAGGGCTGCGCGTACCGGCTCGGGCGCGCCGGGGTCAACGTAATAAACGATGGGCTCCACAACGTCGCTGGGCGCGTCGCCCGGTGTTTTTTTCTGCAGTCGGTGGCGTCGCACGAATGCGCGCTCGAGTGGCTGATCAATCGCGCTTGCATAGTCGTAGAAACTCCCGGCGTACCCCGTATCCAGAAAGCCTGAGCGCGGGGCGAAAGCCAACGGGGTGTAGCCGTCGTCGGGCAGGCGGACGAACGAGTGGTGCAGATGTACGGTTATGGCCGTGGGATCGGGTACCACGGACGCAAGCAAACGCCCGTCAGGTTCCCCAGTGAACGTCACGATCGCTTCAATCTCGGTGTTGTCTGGAAACGCGCGCGTGCGCGGCGGATATATGGAAGAGCGCGACGAATCTGGCGAGAAACTGCCGTGGCCCTGCGCGCGCAGGGTTGCCGCCAGACCGTGGGCATCGCGCAGGGCGAAGCCGGTCATATCCACCCACAGTCGACCGTCCGCGGTGTCCTTGATGTCGAAGCCCCACAGAACCGAGCGCGCAAACGAATGCGCGACGGCGCGTCGTTCCGCGGGGTCGTCGCTGTCCGCGCGATAGCGGAGATTTTCTTCGATCATCAGGACGCGCGGTCCCACACGTTCGAACCGGACCAGTCTGGTGGCGCCAAGCTGGCCGCGATCAAGGCCGATGTCATTGGAACCGACGCCGCGCGCCAGCGAACCCTGATAGATCACCGGGCGATCCAGATCGTCGATGGCCATCCACAGCTCGCCGTCCTCCTGGCGCCACGCCAGATCCATGAAGCCGTTTTCGGTGACGGTCGGTGTGACACCGGCCGTCGTGTCGTGATCATCAGCGCCGGCGGACAACGCGGCAAAGCAGAGCGTCGCGATCAGCGCGAAGCGGTGGAAAGAAGAAGGCATGCTCATGGGGTGTGGCTCCTGCTCGCAAGCCCCGATTGTCGGCTGCGTGTGTGACAAGCGCAAAAAAAACGCCGCCCCGGGGAAACCGGGGCGGCGCGTGATGCCGTGAAAACGTCGCGACTCAGGCGTTTTTGCGTTCCTGCACTTCAGCGATGACCGCCTCGGCGATATTGGCGGGGCAGGGCGCGTAGTGCGAGAACTCCATCGAGAACTGGCCGCGACCTGAGGTCATCGTGCGCAGGTCGCCGATGTAGCCGAACATCTCACTCAAAGGGCAGTCCGCTTTGACGCGCACGCCGGTGTTGCCGGCGTCCTGCGATTTGATCATCCCGCGGCGACGGTTCAGGTCGCCGATGACATCGCCAACGTGATCGTCGGGCGTGAACACATCCACCTTCATGATCGGCTCCAGCAACTGCGGTCCGGCCTTGGGCACCGTTTGTCGGTACGCCGCACGTGCCGCAATCTCAAACGCCACGGCCGACGAGTCGACGGCGTGGAACGCGCCGTCCATCAGCGTGACGCGGACATCGAGCAGTGGATAGCCGGCCAAGGTGCCTTCATCCATGCACTGGCCAAACGCCTTTTGCACCGCAGGCCAGTATTCGCGGGGGACATTACCCCCGGCGACCTTCGATTCGAACACGTAACCTTCGTTGGTCTCCGCCGGCTCGATGACGTAGTCGATCTTCGCGAACTGACCGGAGCCACCCGTCTGCTTTTTGTGCGTGTAGGTGTCTTCGACCAGTTTGGTGATGGTCTCGCGGTAGGCCACCTGAGGCTTACCAACGTCCACTTCCACACCGTGCGTCCGCTTCAAAATGTCGACCTTGATGTCGAGGTGCAGTTCCCCCATCCCTTTCAGGATGGTCTCACCGGACTCCTCGTCCGTTTCCACCTGGAACGACGGATCTTCCTGAATCATTTTGTTCAGCGCGATGCCCATTTTCTCCGTTCCGGCCTTGTCTTTCGGCGCCACGGCGATCGAGATCACCGGATCGGGGAACACCATCGGCTCGAGCGTGGCAGGATTTTTCTGATCCGCGAGCGTATGACCGGTCTGCGTGTTCTTCATGCCCAGCAGCGCGATGATGTCGCCAGCTTGCGCACTCTCGAGTTCCTCACGCGAGTCGGCGTGCATTTCAACGATGCGGCCAATTCGCTCTGTCTTTCCGGTGTAGGTATTCAGCACCGTGTCGCCTTTTCTGAGCGTGCCCGAGTAGATGCGTGTGAACGTCAGCGCGCCGTACTTGTCGTCCATGATCTTGAACGCGAGTGCACGCAGCGGTCCGTCCGGGTCGACGATGGCCTTGCCACCCGTCTCGTTGCCCTCCAGATCCATTTCCGGCTGCGGGTCCACTTCCGTCGGGTTCGGCAGGTAGTCGACGACCGCGTTGAGCACGTTCTGCACGCCCTTGTTCTTGAACGCGGAGCCGCAGAAGGTCGGGAAGAAGTCGAGGTTGATGGTGCCCTTGCGAATGCAGCGCTTCAGGTTCTCGACCGACGGCTCTTCACCTTCAAGATACGCTTCCATCAGGTCATCGTCCTGCTCCAGAGCCGTTTCCACGAGCTCTTCGCGGTACTGCTCAACGTCGGCCTCCATGTCCGCGGGGACGTCCTTGACTTCGAACTTGGTCGGGTCGCCCGAGTCGTCCCAGACGTACGCCTTGCGTTCCAGCAAGTCGACAACGCCGACGAACTGGTCTTCGGTGCCGATTGGCAACGTCATGACCAACGGCTGTGCTGCGAGCACGTCCTTGATCTGCTTGACGACGCGGTAAAAGTCCGCACCCATCCGATCGAGCTTGTTTACGAAGATGATGCGCGCCACTTCCGATTCGTTGGCGTAGCGCCAGTTCGTCTCCGACTGCGGCTCAACACCGCCCGAACCGCAAAAGACGCCCACACCACCGTCGAGCACCTTCAGCGAGCGATAGACCTCAATCGTGAAGTCAACGTGGCCCGGGGTGTCGATGATGTTCAGACGATGACCGTCCCACTGGCAAGTGGTCGCCGCCGACTGGATGGTGATGCCACGTTCCTGCTCCTGATCCATAAAGTCGGTGGTCGCTGCACCGTCGTGCACCTCACCGATTTTGTGGATCTTTCCGGTCAGCTTCAGGATGCGCTCGGTCGTGGTGGTTTTGCCTGCGTCCACGTGGGCGAAGATGCCGATGTTCCGATAGGTGCTGAGGTCAGTCATGATCTGTCTCTGTCGCGCGCGGCACACGATGCCGCTGCCGCATAAGTGGTTAAAAAATAAGTGTTTTTTGAAAACGCTCGAACGTAGCCGACGAATGCTATCAGAAAGCCGCATTGCGGTCGATGGTCGCCCACGCGCCGTCCGACACTGTTAAATCGGGTCAATCGCGAGCAATTCAATCTGATCCGCTGACGACGGCTGGCTGGCTGGCCTTCAGCCGGCGCCCGTCTCGGTCGATGCGAGGGCTTTTTCGAGTGCCTGAAAGTGAGGGTGGTTTCTCGCCTGCGGCATGTCCTGTATCTCGACAAAAAACCGGCGCGCGGTGTCTGCATCGTGCAGCTCGCCCAAGGCAAGGCGGGCGCCGGCCATGCTCGCCGCGACACGCTGCGGGTGGTCCGGGAAGCGCTGGCCAAAGTCACCAAGCAGCGCAACGGCGAGTTCGGGCTCGTCGGCCGCGGCCAGAGCGGCGACTTTCATTGTGACCACCGGACCGGCCGGTCGGAACTGATCATTGATGCGTATGCCGTCGCGCGTGAGCGCCACGGCGCGCGCGCCGTCTCCCAGTTCCAGCGCACGCTGGATCATCGGCTGGGACAGACGCAAAGAAACCAGTGAGTTGGGCCAGGATCGGGTTCGTTCATAAACCCACTCGCGCCGTGCCTTGGGGTCCGGGTCCTGCTCGATCAGTGCGGTCAACACTTGAACCGCACGCGTGGCGTCGGTGCGCGCGGCCACGAACGCCTCGTCCATGGTGTCCTCAAGCGCGTTGTTCTCCTGACGCTGATCCAACTCCTCCCGAACCATGTCGCGGTTGCGCGGTTCGAGCCCGATCTTGTCCGCGTGGTCGTGCAGGTACCACCCCCAGTAGCACAGGATCGCCAGTGCACCGTAAGCCTCAACGGAGGCGGAGAGAAATACCGGCAAGCCGATCAGCGTCAGTGCCGCCACACCCGTGGCAACCAGAACCGCGAACAGCGGCATCCGGATGTAGCCCGGCCCAAGGAGCGCCACGATGCGGGACAGCTGTATCGGATTGAACGCATCGGGGACCGACCCGTTCACGAACAGCAACGACAGGCTCGCCGGCACGAGCGCAATGACAATGAACTGGATCAAAGTTGCGGCGGCCGCCGACAGGTACAGCTGAGAGAGCACGCCGACGCCGGCGGGCAGCAACAGCACGAGGATGGTCCCGAGCGTGTCCTCCGTGAGCATATTCGTGAACTCATGCGCGCTCATCGTGGGGGGCTCCCGCTCCCCGTTGGCCGCGCTGCGCATGACCACACCCGCGTAGTTGATTGCACACAGAGCGATAAAGAGCGACAGAACCAGCGCCACGATTCCACCTGCCACAGGGACGTTGATCAAGATGCTGATCAACTGCATTGCGGCGCCAAAACAGATCGCCGCCACAATTAAGGTGCTCTGCGCGCAATAGCGCATGGATTCGGTCAGGGTGTCCATGCGCACACAGTAACAAAGCGAACTTCGGCCAAGGATCCAGACGTCATGTGATTAGCTCTTTTCTTCAAAGCGCTGCGCAACCGACCACACCATGCAGCCCATGGCGACGAGCGCCAGGCCAAGAGCACTGCGGATCGGATTGTCGAGAAAGACGAACACCAGCGTCCAGCACGTCAGCGCTAGAAACACCAGCGGCGGCAAAGGGTAAAGTGGCACCCGGAACGGGCGGGCGAGGCCGGGTTCAAGGACGCGCAGGATGATCAGACCGAGCACGGTCACCAGCGTGTTCAGCGCCAGCACAAAGCCCGAAAACAACAAGATGGTTTCGAACGAACCGCTGACCACGAAGATCACCGCCGTGGCCCCTTGCACGTAAATTGCCGTCGCCGGCACGCCGTGGCTGTTTTCGCGCGCAAGGCGTGCGAACACCGCGTAATCCTGTCCGATCACCTGCAGCACGCGCGGTGCCGCCAGGAGCATGGCGCTGACCGTCGAGGTCAGCAGGGCAGCCAGCGTGAGGCCGATCGCATCGGCGGTCCGATCACCGAAAATCGACTGCGCGGCGATGTAGCCCACTTCAAGCTGTCCGCGGAGCGCGTCCGTTGGGGCTGAGATGAGGAACGCGGCGTTCAGGCCAACATACAAAAGCGTCACGATGCAGGTGCCGGCGATCAATACGGCGGGCAATTGCTTCTGCGGTTTTTCAAGTTCGGCAAACACGTAGGTGGCCGCGTTCCATCCGCTGTAGGCGTAACTCACGTAAATCAGCGCGACTGCGAACGCGCCCGAGCTCATCTGCCTTGGGTCGAATGCGCCCGGAGCCAGTGGGGCCCACGCCGTGCTGTCCACACGCACGGCAGCGGCAATGCAGAAGGCGAGGATGACACCGAGTTTGATCAGGGTGAGCAGCGTTTGAACCGCGCCACTTTGTCGCCGACTGGTCGCATGCACCAGCGTCAGGGCAACGATAATGCCGATGGCGAGCGGACGTTGCGCAACGCCGGCGTGCACAGCGTGGACGTAACTGGCGCAGGTGACGGCGGCCAGCGCGGTCGGCGCGGCGAATCCCACCGTGGCGGAGATCCAGCCCGATGCGAAGCCCAGCGACGGGTGAAATATGCGACCGACAAAATGGTACTCGCCGCCGGATCTTGGCAGTGCGGCGCCGAGTTCGGCGTAGCATAGCGCCCCGCACAGTGCGACCAGGCCGCCGATCAGCCACAGCGACAGCAGCACCGGCCCACTACTGAGATCGTTGAGCTGGAACCCGAGACTGGTGAAGACCCCGGTGCCGATCATGTTCGCCACGATGACGGCGGTGGCGGTGCGTGCTGAAAAAAAGCGGTTGTTCACGGCCCGGAGCATGACGCAACTGTCCCCGCATGGGAACGCTGCGCGGCGTTGCTTGCGAAATACCTGCTAGACTTGAGCGGTACACGCGCCCTCGGTTACCTCGTGCTCAAAGACGCTGGCGACATCTCCGAAGCTGACCGCCCACACCATGACGTGCGGCGGGGACGTCTCGCGGGGTTTCAGGTTCCCTTCACACGCTACCGCCGCGAGGATGGCTTGCCGAGCGGTCAGGTCTTCGGCTTGGCTCAGGACATTCATCAGGTGTTCTGGTTTGCCACACCAGGCGGCCTGGCGCGATTCGATGGGGCGAGATTCCAGACGTTTACAGCCAAGAACGGCCTGTCGTCCCACGGTCTGCGCTGCGTTACCGCCGATTGCGATGGGACCGTGTGGGTCGGTTCCGATACGGGCATTGACCATGTGGATCACAACGGCGCCCTGCTCGCGTCGTCCGCCGACGAGCAGTGGCAGTATGGTCCGGTCGACTGCATTTTCGTTTTTGATAATGAACTGTGGGTCGGCAGCGCGGGCGGTCTGCTGGTGCGCCGGAGTTCGCAGTGGGTGCGCGTCGCGGACGAGTCGATCCGCACAATGGCGTCGGTACAAAGGCGTGACAGCGATGACCACGTCTTGTGGCTCGCTACCACCGACGGGCGTCTGTTGGTACAGCGCGGCGAAGAATTCCGTGCGCCGGCCAGTGATGATGCGAGATCACTTGGGAAGATAACCTGCCTGTGCGCGATCGGTCCGGACCGCCTGATTGCGGGCGGACGCGGCGGGCTGGCTGAACTGGATTCGAAGGGCCGGGCGACGGCGCGGCTCGCCCACGTGAGAGCGGGGGAAGGGGTGAGCGCTGTATGCCGCGCCGGCGGAGATCTCTGGGCGGGCATCGGCCGCACGTTCTGCCGCCTACGTCGTCACGACGACCTTTGGGAAATCAGCAGCGTGGTCACGTCGCGTAATGCGATTAACGAAATTGTCGTCGATACGATCGGCGGCATCTGGGGGGCCACCGACGGGAACGGCATCGTCAAGGTCAGCCCTTTGCACGAGATGATTCGTCCGCTGTCTCTGGCGCGCAATACGGCCGTATTCAGTATTCGTCAGGGCATGGATGGACAGCTGCTGGTCGGCGGCGATCAATTCAGCTCAGTGCTGCACCCCGGCGGCGCGGCGGACCAGCAAACGCTTGAGGCGCTCGACCATTATCAGGCGTGGGACCTTCTGCAAATGCAGGACGGCCGCCTCTTCGCCGCCACCGAAAAAGGGCTGCTGCAGCTTGCCGCCGACGGGCAGAGCGGTCACTTCGCGTTTGCGGGCGAGCCGGTCGTCTCCCGTGCCTGCCGTGCGCTGGTCGAGCACGATGGCACTCTCTGGGTCGGCGGACGACAGGGCCTCGTCACCATCGATCGTGATGGGCGCGTGGCGCGCGCGGCTACACTTAATGAAGAGACGATGGGGTATGTCTACACGCTGGTCGCTGATGCATCCGGCACGCTGTGGTGCGGGACCATTGGCAATGGGTTGTGGCGCAGTCGCGACGGCCGTTTCGAGCGGGTCCTTGCCGAGCATCTCACCGAACAGGGCAGCACCTACTGCATCGCCGTTCGCGCGGATAACGTTCTGGCCATCGCGCAGGATGACCGCATCGTTTTACGCCACGCGGATGACGATTTCGAATTGCTGGCTCGCAGCGAGGATCCCATCGCAGGGTGGTCACTCGGCTGGGGCAAAGACCCCCGCCGGCTCTGGGCGGGGTCGGCGAGTGGATTGCACGCTTACGATATCGTGGACAAGTGCCGCGCGCACCACATCACCGCCGTACTCGGCCTCTCACAGTGGGAGTTCACAACCAGTCGTAGCCTGCATGTGACCGACGGCGGGCTTGTGTATTGCGGACTGAATTCGGGCCTCGTTGTGGTGGACCCGCAGTATCTGGACGACGACATGCCGGCGCCCGTGGCGCGCGCGGCCCGCATTGACTGGAGCAACGCCGAACCCGTTTGCGCGGGTGACGGTGCGTTTGAACTCGACTCAGACCGCTGGTCGCTGCGTGTGGCGCTGTGCTGCCCGTGGTTTCTCGATGAGCAGGACATTCGGTTCCGATATCGCATGGTCGGTTTTGAGGAGGACTGGTCCGAGCTGTCCGATGTTCCGGAGGCGCGCTATTCGTCGTTGCCGCTTGGTGAATATCGGCTTGAAGTGCAGGCGTTTAGTCGACTGCTCGGATTCGGCCCGGCGAGCCGGGTGCTGACGATGAGAGTGGTGGACCGCCGATTCGGTCGCGGCTCTTTACTGGCGCCGTTGCGGGCGGCGCGACGCCTGGTGGACGCCTACAGTGGCTTGCGTCGTAATCGCGCCCTGCTGGTCAGTGACGATCAGCTCGAGGAAGAGATCGGCAATCGAACGGCCGAGCTGGTCCGCGCCCGGGATAAACTTCAACAACTGAACGCGTCTTTGACCGAGCAGGTCACGACTGACGCCCTCACCGGCATCAGCAGTCGCCGCCATTTTGACGTCACGCTCGCCGAGGTTTTGCGCGAGTCGCTGATGCGACGACAGCCGCTGTCGATGCTGTTCATCGACATCGATCATTTCAAGGCATTCAACGATCGATATGGCCACACCCGCGGCGACGAATGCCTCGGCTTCGTGGCCCGTCGTATCGAAGCCAACCTCTACCGCAGCGCAGATACCGTGTCGCGCTATGGCGGTGAGGAATTTGCGGTGGTGTCACCACAGACCGATGAGAGCGGGGCCATGGCGTTGGCGGAACGCCTGCGCGCTTCGGTGCAGCAGCTCAATATTCGCAACGAGGGGGCGCCGGGGCCGGGGGTGGTGACCGTATCGGTCGGAGTCACGACGCTCCCCGGTCACCATCGCTTTCGACCGGAAACGATCACCGGTCAGAAGATCATCTCGATCGCGGACCGGGCGCTCTACGACGCCAAAGCCAGTGGCCGCAACCAGTGCATGTACCACGCGTTCGACGCCGCTGTGGATTCGTCGATGGGCCCTTCTACGGGTTCGAAGAATCGGGCGTAGCCAGATGTTTTCGCAGCTCGGCGGTGGCGGTTCGATGAATGACCATCGTGGCGAGCACCATGGCGATGACGCCGACAATCATGACCACCGTGCCCGTGGTGCCCTCGGTCGCACCACCACCGACCAGCGATTCCACATCGCCAGCTATGGAGCCAAGGTAGCTGAACAGGGCGACCGCTGGCAGCATACCGAGCGTGGTGGCAGGAAAGTAGCGTGACAGCGGAACGCTGCTGACACCGTAGGCGTAGTTCAGTACGTTGAAGGGGATCAGCAACGACAGGCGCGTCAGAAACACCACCAGAAACCCGCGCGCCCTCAGCGCCTGCTCGAGGCCATGGAAGACGGGTTTGTCCTCAAGTGCTCGCAGCACCGCGGCTCGCGCGAAGCGACGCCCGATTACGCAGGCAAGCGTTGCACCCAGACCGACACCGACGGCCGCCAGTCCGAATCCGGCCAGCGCGCCGAACAGAAAACCACCGGTCATCATCAGAATCGAGCCCGGCAGCATCAAGGCTGTACCGATGACAACGAAAATCAGGTAGGCCAATGCGGCAGCAACAACATGGTCTTGACGCCATATCCGGGCGTCATCCAGCCACTCCGTCAGCGGCGCTTGCCACAGCAAGACGCCGACGAGCGCGAGGACCGCGACAATGAGCCCGGTTCTGACACGGGATGCTGTTGGGCGGATCGACATGGCGCGAGTATGACGTGCCGGCGAAGTGGTGCGGGTGACAGTGCGTAACAGGCCCGACGATGGCGCTTAAGGGTCTCGGAGTGCCGCGGCCGCCAGATTGATAGGCAGAACCGGTTCGGGACGTCCCAATAGAAAACCCTGCACGCTGTGGCAACCGATGTCCTTGAGCGCGGCAAGCTCTTCGGCGTCTTCCACACCGGTGGCGCATACGTCGATGCCAAGCGGAGCGGCCATGCCCAGATGCGCCGCAACAACATCACACGCACCTTGTTCCGGCAGTCGCTGGATCAGACGTCGGCCCAGTTTTATCTGGGTAATGCCCGTGCGATGCAGTGAGCGCGGACTCAGTGCGGTAAAGCCACAGTGGTCCAGCGTCAACCCGAAGCCAGCATCGCGCAGCGCGCGGGCGGTGGCCTCAGCGGACATCATATCTCTGAGAAAGTGATTCGCGCGGATCTCGAATACGATCCGGTCGGGTTCAACGCCGAAGCGCTCGAGTATCGCACTGGCGCGTTCGACAAGATGCGGCGAGAACGACTGACGTGCGAACAAATTGACGGCGATGGGCAGGCGCTCATCTGATCGTCCGTCAGCAATGTTTGTTGCCGCGCGGGTCAGAACCCAATCCCCCAGAGCATCGCACAGATCATTCATCTGGGCGATCGGCAAAATCTCGGCCAGCGGAACGTCGCCGCGCAGAGGGTGGGTCCAGCGCAAAAGCGCCTCGGCGCCGTGGGGGTGCCCGTCGTCGATACCGAACCACGGTTGATAGGCGACGTGAAACTGGTCGTTTTTGAGCGCCCAGCGGAGCTCCTGACTCATATCCAGTGAGCTGGCGCTCTTGGCCTGCGGCGCGGGTGAGAAAAAACGGATGCCCGTTTGTCCGTGTTTGCGAGCGTCGTACAGCGCAACGCCTGCGTTCGCGAGCAGCGTGTCTACGGTGCTGGCGTCAGCGGGAAAACGTGCGATACCCACACGAGCGCCAACGTTCAGTCGCTCGCCCTGAGGTGCGACCTCGGGTCGGGTAAGTGCCTCCAGCAACGCGTTGGCAAGCGCATTCAGCGTATCGGTGGACGCGCTGTTCTCCACCACCACCGCAAGCTCCTTCCCATCGATACGGGCCACGAATGGCGAAGCGCCGTCGCTCAGTCCTGCGACCGAGCTTCCGCTGTCGAGCAAATCGTGTAGCCGCTGGGCGAGTGCCGATAGAAGCTGCGTTCCGGCCTGACGTCCAAACGTATCGTTGATTGCATCGAGCCCGCGCAGACCGATGCGAAGAACCGAAAGCGATCCCCCGGACAGACGGGTGCGATTGACCCGGTCTTCGATATGGCGCAGGAATGCAGCGCGGTTGGGCAGTCCGCAAACCGGATCGCGAAACGCCAGATCCCGGACCTCACGCTCGAAGGAGGCGCGTCGCGACGTGTCGCGGCAGACCACAAGGGCCCGGTCGCGGCCATGGGGCAGCACCGTCAGTTCGTGGGTCCGCCGTCCCGCGGGGCCGCCGACCGCGATCTCAATCGTCCCGACAAGTCGGCGTCGCGTGGCGTCACGAATACGGTCTCTCACCGCCTGCCAGCCGGCGTCGGGCCAGATTGTACTGAGGTGTTCACCGGACACATCGCGTTCGTTGAGCGATTCGCACAAATCAGCGGCATCTCCAGCGGCCACGTTCACGATGTGTCCGTCCATCAGGACGACCAGCACCACCAGTCGGTCCTTGCGGGCCTGAACGGAGCACGACGCGGCGTCTTTGACAGAACTTTGCGCGGAGGGGTGGCGATGTACGGCCGGTTGATGCAAGGTGTCGGCGCTGTGGCTATGGCTCAAAAACTGTACTGCACGTGCATTGGACGCATTGTGATGCAGTTGGCATTGCCCACAGCACCGCGCCGCGATCCATCTTGACCTCACTGCAAGGAACACAAAATGGATATCGCAAAGATCCCGCTGGGCGATGACGCGCCGGCCGAAGTCAACGTTCTGATCGAAGTGCCGCTCGGTGGCGACCCCATCAAGTACGAAATCGACAAAGACAGCGGCACGCTGATGGTCGACCGCTTCCTGTACACGGCTATGCATTACCCGTGCAATTACGGCTTCATCCCGCACACGTTGTCGGACGATGGTGATCCCACAGATGTCATGTGTATGGGCAACCGGCCGTTGGTGCCCGGCTGTGTCCTTGCCGCACGGCCGGTGGGTGTACTGATGATGGAAGACGAGGCCGGTGTTGACGAGAAAATATTGGCCGTGCCGTCCAGTCGCCTAACGAAGTTTTACGACGACGTGGAGGAATACCGTGATCTGCCAGCGATCATGCTGGAGCGCATCAGCCATTTCTTTGAGCAATACAAGGCGCTGGAACCCAGTAAATGGGTGAAAGTGCTCGGATGGGAAAACAAGGCGAAGTCGCACGAGCTGATCCGCGAAGCGATCGAGCGCGCCGCGAACTAACCGCGATCCACGCTGTGCCTGGTCCAACGGTCTGTGGACGGGTTGCGGAGACGAAGGGATGGGCCTGCCGAACCCACAAACGGTCCGTACAGGGCTGCTTTTCACATCGGCTTGATCATCACGGTGATTAGCGCGTCAGACTCCTCGGGCGGTACCGCAACCAACACCGCGGTGCCGTCGCACTCGGGGTGCCTTGAGAACGTCAAGTCAACGGCCGTCGGTCGGGCTTGTGGATGACCTGGAGCGGTAACATCCAGAGCCACGTCGGCGACGTTGTGCGAGGTCAGACACACGGTGCGGCGTGCTTGCCTTGTGGACAAGCCCGCGCGCGGAGCGGACAAGCTCATGGCCCGACCTCTGATCGTGGACGGAACTTCAAAAGAAAGCCCGACCGACGCCGTTGAGATGGCATCGGTCCGGCCCTGCGTTGCTGCAGAGACCGAGAGCGTGACCAACAGGGTCGTCAACGCTGCAAACCACAAATGCCAGGGGCCGGCGCGGTTCGGCTGCCACTGCCCGTTCACTCGCATCAACGTTCCGCCTCCGGTTCCACGTCCGCCCCTGTGCTTAAGCGACGGGCGGCGCCGTCTCTTTAAGCTGGACGTTATGTTCGAAACGGCGCCCGCGTCAACGCGACGTCAACAAATTGACAGCCTTGAGAGACGCTTCACGGCATCTACTTAGGATGATCGCTACGCTTTAAAGGCTGGCAGGCGGCCAGAGTGCGCGATGGACAAGCCGCGTGTTTTCAAGAGCCGGGATTGGCTCATGATCCCTTCGGGCCGCCTGCACTGTTGAACGAAAATCTGGAGCACACTCGCATGATTATTTCTTCTCGCCATCTGTACAGATCGGCACTGGCGGCCGCTTTGGCCATGGGCCTTGGCAGTACCGCGCTTGCGGCCACGGACGGCGCCGTCGGTTTCAATTCGACCGGAACCGTTGACATCACGCTGGCCGTCAACGACGAAGTCCGGATCTCAAACCTCACTGATATCAATCTGGGCGTCTTCGCCGGTGCGGATGCGGTCGGCTCAACGGCCGCGTGCGTATACCGAAACGGTACGGGCGCCTATCGAATTACGGCGACGGGCAGTGGCGCCGGCGGGGCATTCAGCCTGACCGACGGCACCAACAGCGTGAACTACGCCGTCGAATTTGACGATGGCACGGGCTCGCTCGCCATGGGCACTGCTACGCCACTGATCGGTCGCACGGGCGCTGACCCGGCTTCGGCAACCTGCGCCACGACGGGCAACAACGCGACGGTGACCACCACCGTCGCGGCTGCCGACGGCGCGGCTCTGCCTGCCGGCACGTATACCGGAACACTGACGTTACTGGTGGCGCCGGAATAGGCGCCGATCGCGCGGCGCGCTCGTGCGGCGCGCCGCGTACGCACCATGTCGTTTAATCCGTTTGCGCGGGCAGCCCGGGTTGTGGCCACGCTGGCCGCAATGGCGTTTCTGTCCGATGGGACACAGGCGGCCACGCAAGGCAGCGCGGGACCGACCTCAGAGGGTCGTTCTGAAATCACGCTGACCACGGGCCTCTCCGCGCGGCTGACCGGCCTTTCGGACTTTGCATTCGGGTCGCTGGATTCGAGTAGCGACGCGGCGGCCGACCAGAACCTGTGTGTTGGCCGCAGTGGCGTGGGTCTGTTCGCCAACGGCGCGTACCGAATACGCGCCAGTGGGGACGGAGACGGCACCGACGTCAACGCATTCACGTTGAGCAACGGCATCGACCGAATCGCCTACCGCGTGTTTTTCAACGACGCGGTGGGCACCGCCGGTCGTACGCCTCTGGTGGGTGGTGTGACGCTGCCAAACCAGCAGGGGCTGGGTTTGTTCGAGGTGTTTAACCTCCTTTTCGGCTGCGTGGCGACCAACGCCAATCTGTCCATAGAAATACCTGTGGCGGCTCGCGCCGGTGCGTCGTCCGGGATTTACACCGGCACACTCACGCTGACGCTGATTCCGGATTAGCGGCGCCGTCAGGTGTGCGCCGGTTAACGTATCCGGTACGGCGATTTATGTAAGCTGATCTGATGCGCGGCCTCTCCACCTTCCTGGCCTTAAGTCTGTTTGCGACGACATTGTCGGCGTCTCTCATGGCGGTATCGGTGCGCGCGCAGACCATTCAGGTTGCCGCGTTATCGGATATCGACTTCGGACAGACAACGCCGACAATCGGCACGCTTCGTCGGCGTTTGGGGTTGTGTGTGGCGATGGAGACGCCCGGCGCATACCGCGTGTCGGCGCGCGGCACGGGCCCGGGGGGTGAGTTCGCTCTCAAAGGAGGCGTGGCGCCGCTACCGTTTGGCGTGCGTTTCAGTGACCGTCGAAACGGACGCGGCAGAGTACTGCCGGCGATGGTGGAATTAGCCGGCTTTCAGAGTCGCCTTCCGTTGCGGCGATCCGGTTGCCGCCGGCTGAACGCTTTGTTGACGATCAGTCTCCCCGGCGCAGCGCTCGCCGCAGCCGCAGCAGGGCGTTATTCCGGATCGCTGCTGGTCACCGTCTCACCCGAATAGGGTACGCAGGTGGCGTCGGCAAGGACCGTGAGCGCCTCATCGGGGCTGGCCTCGGACAGGTCAATTTTGCAAACACGGCCGTCTGCGGCGGTCAGGCGCAGCGGCGTCAGACCATTCACCTCGACCTGGAACCAGCCGTCGTCATACGTGTGCGCCGGTGGCCCAGGCAAATCGATCCTGGCGTTCGCCAGTGTGTTGCCGTCCGGTTTTCGCGCCTGACCGACGAGCACGTAGATGCGCCTGGCGTCGAAATGAAGCGTGCTCACGTTCCCCGGATAAAGGACGACGCTGCGGGGCGCGTCATCCACGTCCAGCATTGTGGTGGCGCCCGGCGCCACACGCACGCCGTAGCGAGCGTACGGCGGCAGTGACACCAAAGTCCGCGTTCCGCCGCGCGCGCTCGCCACGCGTTGTTCGTCGACAATCACATCGAAGCGATCGGTCGGTGCGCCGTCCACCTCGATGACCACAGCCGCCCCATTCGCCTGTCTTCCGCCGAGCGAGATGTCACCGCGGTCGGTCGTCACGCCAAAACGGGCGTTCGCCGAATAGCTGAGGCCGCGCCGATCGGCGCCGTCCAACCACTGCAGATCGACTCGTCCGCGGCCGCGCTCGGCGTCGCTCCACACACTCGCACCCACCGACGACTGATCGCCGTCCATGCGCGCAAGCAAGGCATGACCCACCTGACCGAATCGTTCGCTTTGCTTCTGAGACGAGCGCCGCGCATCAAGGATCGGGGCGCCGCCACCGCCGATCCGTGACTGGCCGCCGGCCCGGACAGTCGTGAAGCGGCCGCCGCGCCGCCAGCGTCCGATGACAGATAGGCGAACAGCCAGGTCGTTTTGTGCGCGCAGCACATCGGTTTCGAACTCTGCAAAAAAATCGCCGCGCTGAACGATCGGCAGCGACACGGACCCGCCGAAACTGAAGGTGCCCGCGTTATCGGTGTCCTGATCGCGTTGTCCGCGAAGCGTGAGCCGACCGCGACCGAGCGGCGCATTAATCGTCAGTGCACTTTGGCGCACGGGTTCTGGAAATAACTGGCTTGCGGTGCCAGCAGGCGGGTTGATGGCGCGCAGATCGATGCTCGCCGACCAACGCGCGCCGCCAGTGCGATACTGCAACCAATAGCCGTTAGAGCCGGCGACGCTTGCCAGCGCGCTGGCGCGGAGTTGCCAGTGTCGGCCAAACCCGAGGATGCCGGCCTGCGCCAGCCAGTCCTTGTCTGCGTAGATTGCCTCGGCGTCGAGCGCCCATGCGTTGCTTATGCGATGGGCCAGACCTGCGCGGCCCCAGAGCCCGGAATCGAGGTTGCCGCTGACCGCGTTGGGGGCGCCGATGCTGCGGCCGATCTCGCTGAAGCGCACGGTTTCGCCTGGAGGCGGGATCTGCCCGCTGCGCACAAAAAAGAAGCGCTCTTCCCGTTGGCGGCCGTCATCTCCGGTAATGCGCACGGTCACCTCGTAGGCGCCGTCGGGTAGCGCACTGGTGTCGAGCTGCCGGTTGCCCGGATCGTAGAAACCCGAATCGAGCAGACGGCTTCCGCGAAAGACATCAACGCGGCTACGCTGGTCGAGGAACAGAAAAATGGGTGTGCCAATCTGGGTATCGAGGTCGGCGCGCAAATCCAGTGCGGTTCCGATTCGGATGCCGGCGATATTCTGCTCGCCCACAAACAACGCGTTCCGACCGATCGTGCGGTACAACCCGGCCTCAAGCCGACGCCCGCGACCGTCACGCTGCCAGAGCAATTCGCTCAGTCCAAGCTGACCGTCGCTGGATTCGTAGCGCCCTACCAAGCGGTTGGCTCCGCGCGCCAGCATCGATGTGCCGCCAAGATCGAATCCGGCGTCGCTGAGTGCGACATTGAACTGGTGCAGCGTGGACAGGCTTGTCGATGTGGGTGGCGGCAAATAGCGGGCAACGTCGAGCGCGTGGCGCACGCGCAGATCGGGATGGACAAACACGTGAACTTCGTAGCGGTACTCGTCGAACAGGACAGCCGCGACGTCGGGCGTCAGGCGCCCGCAATCAGTCTGCGACGGATGTCGGCACACGGCCTCGGCATGGGTGTCGAGGTCGCCCGACAGTGCTGCGGTGACGAGGGCGGTATCGGTTACGTCGGGCAGCGCTTGCGCAACGGTTTGCGGTTGGGTGAATCGCAGTGATGAGGCGGTGTAGGTGGCCTCGGTCGAGAGGATCAATACCCCGTCGAAGCGTACGTCGACGAATGTGGTCTGCGGCCCGTCAAGGTCCTCAAACCCGGGCGGCGCCTCGCCGGTGGGCTCGAAGAGCGTGTCGGCACCCACGGGCGAGTGGAACACGAGCGCGGCGATGGCCGCCGGCCAGCATGAACGCACGATCGCTCAAAAGTCTGAAGAGCGGCTCACGGATAGGTGCGCGCCGTATTGGTCGTGCCGGTGCCGAGATGGAAGTGGACCGGCCGATCATAGGGCAGGTCGAGTTCCCATCGGTTGCCCGGATACAGGCGGCGGCTGGCCAACGCGACGCAGTCCTCCCGCGCCTCCTCCTCGTTCGCACATTGATGACCGTCGCGCAGCAGCACGTTCGTGTTGCCCTGATTTTCAAAGTGCAGCCGATTGCCGTCCCGCTTCACCTTCACATCGGGCAGGGGGTAGCGGGGCTGCGTGAGCACGAGCACCTCATAGCCGATCAGTACTTTCAGCCCGTTTTGTTTGGTGGCCAACTCCCCGACCACCGGCGTCACCGCGACGCGATACACACGCTCTTTTTCAGAATCAGGCGTCATATTGACCAGCCGCAGGCGCTTGCGCGCGCCGGGGCCGATCACCATCCGGCTGGGCGTCGCCAGAAGGCCCGACACTTTGGGATCGCGAACTTTCTGCCTGCGTTCGTTTGGCGTGCCGGGTTCGAGAATTTCATAGGGGGTCACCTCAATGTAGAGGATCTCCTTGCCCGTGTTCTCGATCTCGATGTCTTCGCGCGGCGCGTCGCCGGGCTCAAAATGCACGATCACGTTGGACAGGACCATTGAGGCGCCGCTGGATGGGGCGAGCGCCGCCATTAACGTCAAAACGCTGGCGGTGGCGAGGCGAAGAATGTGGCGATGTTGCATGGGATTCCGGGTCTGTGCCTAGTTGCCGCGCAGGCTAGCGTCCGGTATTTCGTCAAACCGTGAGCGCGGTCGCAAACCGTCAGGGATTTGACGGCTTATGTCGCGGTGGCGGTGCAATTTGAGCAGCCGGTCACAGGCTTGGGTATGATTCGGGCATGAGCAAGTCGCTGCAGGAACAGCTTTTGGCCGCGGGGTTATCGACGC
>JBCCMA010000011.1:0-36563 GCA_039026595.1 Pseudomonadota bacterium | reverse complement strand
TCGATGTCGCCGACCATGGTCTTCGATCCATCGGGCCAACTGCGTCTGGTCACGGGCTCGCCCGGCGGTAATTCAATCGTGGCGTACGTGGCGCGCTCAACCATCGGCATTCTGGCGCGCGGTAAAGCGCCGAGTGTGGTTCTCGGCGAGCCAAACGTCGTGGCGCGGGGCAACACCGTGCGATTCGAGGCGCGTAATGACACCGAAAAAGCGCAGGCACGTGCCCTGGCTGATGCGGGCTATAAGGTCAAAGAGCGCGACGGCGAAAATTCAGGACTGCACGTTATCCTTGTCACCGAAGAGGGTCTTGTCGGCGAGGCGGATCCGCGACGTGAAGGCAAGGTCGCCGTGCCAGAGGGCGACAATTAGCCGGCCACGGCTCCGGTCGATAACGCCGAGCCGCGTACCGCGCAGCGCGGCGCGGCGAAACTGACGTGCACCGAACCCATCGACTGCACATCAAGACGGGTCGCCGCATACTCACTTACCTCGGCGGCCAGCTGTATATCTTTGACTTTGAGGTGCACAAGTGTGCGCCCTTTGCCGTGGTCTGAGACCTGAGTGATGTTGGCCTCGACCGAGTTGTCGTTGCTCGACGAGGACGGCGGCGTGCGACTGAGCGTCAGCTCACGCGCATTGATGACCACCCGCGCTGTTTCTGCGATCGCGCGTTGCTGAACGGGCAGCACCTGGAATGCCCATCCCGACGGCGTGGTCAAGACAGATTGGTCTTCGACCTGAGACAGGCGTCCCTCAATCAGGTTAAGCGTAGGAAAACCAAACTCGTGCAATCGGCCGGATGCCAGCTCTGTTATCGCCAACGCCTGCGTGACTCGCCCCGCCGACAGCACCATGATGCGCTCGGCCAGCTGCGCCACTTCCGCGATCTGGTGGGACACAAAGATCGCTGACACGCCGCTATCCGCACAAACCTGCTTGAGCTGATCCATAACCGCCGCACGAGCTTGCACATCTACAGCAGAAAGCGGCTCATCGAGCAGCAACATATCCGGCTCGCAAAGCACGGCACGGGCGACGGCCACGCGCTGCGCCTCGCCCCCTGACAGCGTGGATGGCGCGCGTGTCATGAGCGGCTTCAACGCCAGTGCCCGCATCAGCTGACCCACTCGGGCCGCTTGCACCGGCCGTCCCCGGCAACGCGCGCCGTAGAGCAGGTTGTCCTCGACCGACAGGTGGGGAAAGAGACTCGGGCGCTGGAGCACCACACCAAATCGACGCCGCTCGGGCGGCACACAGACGCCGCGGTCAGTGTCCAGCAATACTCGACCGTCGAGGGCAATGCGCCCTTGAAGCGGGCGCCGGATACCCGCAAGGCACGCCAACAGCGACGATTTGCCCGCACCGGAATGCCCGACGACACCGGTAACGCCGCTGGACGGGACCGCCGTGTCTACATCAAGCGCGAATTCACCGCTCTGATCTTTGATGCGCACGTCGAGCGTCGCGGTCATCGGTGCCTCCCGCGGGCGCCAAGCCACTCTGCCGCAACGAGGCCCAGCACGGCCAGCAAGATGGACAACAACGCCAGACGCGCGGCGGCCACCTCGCCGTCGGGCGTCTGCAACGCGGTGTAGATAGCCAGCGGCAGCGTGCGCGTCTCCCCGGGCACATTGGCCGCGAACGTAATCACCGCACCGAATTCACCCAGCGCGGCTGCAAAGGCGGTGATCAAACCCGCGACCACGCCGTGCCAAGCCAGCGGAAAAGTCACCGTGCGCCACACTGTCCATCGTGACGCGCCGAGCGTCCTGGCCATGTGCTCGAGCTCAGGGTTAATTGCGTCCAGCGCAACGCGAATCGCGCGCACCTGAAACGGCAGTGTGACGATGCCCGCGGCGACCGCGGCGCCGGTCCAGTGGAAAACAAATCGGTGACCGATCACCTCACTGAACCAGCGCCCGAGCGGCGCACTGTGCCCGAGCATCAGCAAGAGCACGTAACCCACCACTACCGGTGGCAGAACGAGCGGCAGATGCACCAGCACGTTAAGCACAATGCGACCGGCAAAGCGCCCCCGTGACAGCGCGAGGGCCAGGACGAGCGCGAACGGCAACGCGCCGAGAGACGCAGCAAGCGCCACCTTGGCGCTCAACCAGAGCGCTGTGGACTCCGCTGTGGTCACAGCGGCACAAACCCGGCGCCGCGATACACGCATGGCGGCCTCGTCGAGCAAGGCACCGTACACCGCGCGAACGTCGGCCTCGGCCGCCGTAAGCGATGAGGACTGCGCGAGAACGTAGCGCACCGGCAGCCGCGGCGCCGACGGAATGTCGGCAACCACATGCACGTTGCGCGACAACGCCCGGTCGGTGGCATAGACCACACCCAAATCGGCCTCGCCGCGGTCAACCAGAGCCAATGCCGCGCGCGCGCTGTCGGCGTACACCGCGTGGGGCGCCACCTGCGGCCACAGTGATAACGCCTCCAGCGCGGCGCGCGCATAGCGCCCCGACGGCACATGGGCCGGATCCCCGATGACCACGTGATCGCCCGCACGCAGACTGCGCAGCACAGGCTCGAGCTGGCGCTCACCCCAACGATCCCGATGACGCGCTGGCGCTACGAGAAGCAGGCGATTGGAAAACGGCTCCACGGTGGTCAGACCGTTGAGCCACCCGCGCGACACCAGCCGCCGCATCCACGCCTCGTCGGCGCAAAAGAACAGATCGGCCGGCGCACCCGCTTCGATCTGTCGCGCCAGCATCGAGGACGCTGCGAATACGGTTCGGACGCGGGTCATGGCGCGCGCGGGTGCCGACGCCAGAATCTGAGGCAGAACGGACGCCAGGCTGCTGGCGGCGAACACGGTCACCCGATCACCGCCGGGCGCTCGCCCCGATCCGCAACCGGCCAGAAGGGTTGCGGTCAGCAGCGACAGAGTGCGTCGACGCGCGGTGTCGAGCTTAGCTGATCCAGGTTCGGGCATTGCGGAACAGCCGCAGCCACGGGGCGTCCTCACACCACTCCGCCGGCCGCCACGAGTTTTGCACAGTCCGGAAGACACGCTCCGGGTGCGGCATCAAGATCAGTACGCGACCATCGTCATTGCACACACCGGCCACCGCCTCGGGCGAACCATTGGGATTGGCCGGGTAGGTCTGTGTCGGCTCGCCGCGGTAGTCCACGTAGCGCAGCGCCACCTGTTCGGCGGGCGGCGCAACGCTGGCCCGACCTTCACCGTGCGCAACGGCAACGGGAATGACCGATCCGGCCATATCGCGCAGCATGATGGCCGGACTGTTCTCCACAGCAAGCAGGGAGACCCGCGCTTCGAACTGCTCCGACGCGTTGCGCTCAAACGTGGGCCAATGCGCCGCGCCCGGAATGATCGGGGCCAAGTGGGACATCATCTGACAGCCGTTGCAGACACCCAGCGCAAAGCGCGTGGTATCCGCGAAGAACGCCGCAAACGCGTCGCGCAGCGCGGCGTCGTGCAAGATCGCCTGCGCCCAGCCGCGACCCGCGCCGAGCACATCGCCGTACGAGAAGCCGCCGCACGCGACCAGACCGTGCACGTCGCTCAAGCGACACCGCCCGTCGATCAGATCGCTCATATGAACATCGCGGGCGTCGAAACCGGCACGATCAAAGGCCGCCGCCATTTCCACATGACCGTTCACGCCCTGCTCCCTCAGGATCGCCACGCTCGGCCGTGCGCCGGTCGCGATCAGAGGCGCGCAGACATCTTCGGCGGGATCGAATGTGGTGCGTGCGAACAATCCGCTATCGCCGAGGTCGGCGATGGTGGCGAACTCCTGCTCCGCACACACCGGGTTGTCGCGTAATCGCTGCAGGCGAAAACTCGTCTCCGCCCACAGCGTCTCGGCGTGGCGGCGGGTCGTGTCCAGCGCGACCTCGCCGTTGGCGGTAATGAGGATCAGTTCACTATCGAGCGGACGGCCCAATCGCACCGGTGGGTGCGCCAGGCCCGCACGCGCTGCCGCCGCGTGCAGTGCATCGCCCTCGCCCGCTGCCATTTCCAGCACGAACCCGGGCTCTTCGCAGTACAGGGCGGCGCGCGCCGACGTTCCTGACTCTGCATCGATGTTGATATCAAGGCCGCAGCGCGCGGCAAAGGCCATTTCCAGCAAGGTCACCATCAGCCCGCCGTCGGACCGATCGTGATAGGCCAATATGAGACCGTGCGCGCGCAGTTCACGCACCAGTTCAAACGCGGCGCGCAACTGCGCCGGGTCGTCCAGATCGGCCGGTGCGTCGCCAAACTGCTCAAACGCCTGCGCCAGCGCAGAGCCACCCAGACGACGACGCGTCGGCCCGTTCAATTCGATCAGCCACAGTTCGGTATCGCGCTTAGGATGCAACTGCGGGGTCAGCGTGCGACGCACGTCGTTTGCGAGACCGAACGCAGAGACCACGAGCGACACCGGCGCCACGACGGCGTGGTCGCCGTCGCCGTCCTGCCAGGTGCTGCGCATGGACAACGAATCCTTGCCGACGGGAATCGCCACGCCCAGTTCGCAGCACAGCGACTGACCCACTGCGCGCACGGTGTCATAGAGCGCGGCGTCGTCACCCGGATGCCCGGCGGCCGCCATCCAGTTCGCCGACAACCGCACATCGCCGAGCGTGTGTACGTCCGCCGCCATCAGGTTGGTGATGGCCTCAGTCACTGCCAGCCGGCCAGAAGCGGGGCCGTCGATCGCGGCAACCGGCGTACGTTCACCCACCGACATGGCTTCGCCGGTATAACCGGTGAAGCCGCTGGTGGTCACGGCCACATCGCTCACAGGTACCTGCCACGGCCCGACCATCTGGTCGCGGCTGCACAAACCGCCAACGGTGCGGTCGCCAATCGTAATCAGGAACCGCTTGCTCGCCACCGCGGGAATGCGCAGCACGCGCGCCAACGCCGCCTCAACGCTCACGCCGCCGAGGTCCAGCCCGGAGTCCGGATGTGCGCGGCGTGTCGCATCGATGTGCGTGCGCGGCGTCTTGCCCAACAGGACGTCCATCGGCATATCGACAGGCGCGTCGTCCAGCACGCGATCGGTCACGACCAGATCGCGATCGGCCGTTACCTCACCGATCACGGCAAACGGGCAACGTTCGCGTTCGCAGATGGCCGCGACCTCTGGCACCCGATCCGGCGCGACCACGAGCACGTAGCGTTCCTGCGCTTCGTTGCACCAGATCGCCATCGGCGACATGCCCGGATCAAGACTGGGCACCTCGCGCAGTTCAAACCGTCCGCCGAGCTCGCTGTGGTCCGCGCTCTCGGGCACGGCGTTCGACAAGCCGCCTGCACCGACGTCGTGAATCAGAATAATCGGGTTGTCGTCGCCCCGTGCCCAGCACGCATCGATCACTTCCTGTGCGCGCCGCTGCATTTCCGGATTGCCACGCTGCACAGACGCGAAATCGAGATCTTCGTCGCTTTGACCGCTGGCCATCGACGATGCTGCACCGCCGCCCAGACCGATCAGCATGGCGGGGCCGCCGAGAATGATGACGCTCGAACCGGCGGGCACGTCCGGTTTTTGCACGTGGTCGCGGCGCACGTTACCCAGCCCTCCGGCGAGCATGATGGGTTTGTGGTATCCGCGCCGAACCCCATGCGCATCGATCTGATCGAGCGTACGAAAGTACCCGGCCAGATTCGGTCGGCCGAATTCGTTATTGAACGCCGCCGCGCCGATGGGCCCCTCGAGCATGATGTCGAGCGCGCTGGCGATGCGCGACGGTTTATGCAAACCGTGCTCCCACGGCTGCGTAAAGTCCGGCACGTTCAGATCCGACACCGAGAACCCGACGAGGCCGGCTTTGGGGTGCGCGCCACGCCCGGTGGCGCCTTCGTCCCGTATCTCGCCGCCGGCTCCGGTGGCGGCGCCCGGTGCCGGCGAAATCGCGGTGGGGTGATTGTGCGTCTCCACCTTCATCAGCACATCGATCGGTTCGGCGGCGTAGCCGTAGCGACCGTCGGAACCGGCCATGAATCGCACCCCGTCATGGCCGGCCACCACCGCCGCGTTGTCCCGGTAAGCCGAAAGCACGCCTTGAGGCGCGGCGCGGTGGGTCATTCGGATCATGTCGAACAAGGAATGCGGCGCGTCCTCACCGTCGACCGTCCACGACGCGTTAAAGATCTTGTGTCGGCAGTGCTCTGAGTTGGCCTGCGCAAACATCATAAGTTCGGCGTCTGTGGGGTTGCGGCCGCTCGACGAAACGTGATCAACAAGGTAATCCACTTCATCATCCGACAGCGCGAGGCCCAGTTGCCGGTTGGCGGCGACCAGTGCATCCCGGCCGCCACCGACCACATCGACACGCACCAGCGGCGCGGGCGCCGGCGCGTTTCCGATTACCGTCGGGTCATCCCCTGGCCATAGGACCATGTCGGTCATCCGGTCATGGAAAGGCGCGGCCACCACCGCACGATCCAGTCGCGCGTCGGGCGAAACGCCGTCCAGCATGACCTCAAGGCCCCGCTCAATACGGGCGACCTGCGGCAGGCCGCAACGCAGCGCAATGTCGGTCGCCTTTGAGGACCAAGGCGAAATGGTGCCCCGTCGCGGCCAGACACGGAAGTGAACGGCGGCGTCCGCAGGTACGTGCGCGCCGGCACACAACAGCGGCCCGAGCGCGCGGACGGTGTCTTCATGTGTCGCCTCGCCGTTTATGGCAACGGCGTAGCACCAGCGCGTCCGAATGGCCGAGACCTCAGGCAGCTCGGCCTGCACCTGACAGAGCAGACGCTGCGTGCGAAAGGCCGACAATGCGGCCTCGCCGGTCATCGTCAACACCTTTGGCTCGCCGCTGGACGCGGTCAGTAGATTTCGCGCCACGGACTTCCCTCACTCTGACAGTCCACGTCCACCTCGATGTCGCAGCCATCGAGTGCTTCTGCCAGCGACGCCCGCGCCAGCTCGGTCGTGTTGTTCTTTTGGCTAACGTGCACGCCGAGCACATGCTGCAATCGACCGCGCTCGACCTGAGAGACCAGCTCGGCGGCCTGTTGATTATTCAAATGACCGTAGTGCCCCGACACGCGGGCTTTCAGCGACCGCGGATACGGCCCGCCGTTGAGCAACGCCAGATCGTGGTTGCACTCGACGACCAGCGCATCGCACTGATCGAATTCCGCGCGCACCATCGGCGTGACGTAGCCAAGATCCGTCAGAATGCCGAGTCGACGCGAGCCGGCCGAAAAAACAAACTGGACCGGCTCACGCGCGTCGTGCGGCACAGGCACCGGTTGCACGTCGATGCGTCCGAACGACAACGCCTCGTCAAAGTACACCGACTCGCATCGAGGTACGTCGCCAATACGGTCCGTCGCCCGCGTGCCATCAGTCATGTAGACCGGGGTGCCATACCGCCGCGCGAACGCGCCCGCGCCGATCACGTGGTCGTTGTGTTCGTGCGTGATCAGCAGCGCGTCGATCTGTTCGGGCGCGACGTCGAGCCGCGCCAGCCGACGTTCGGCCTCTTTCAACGAAAAGCCGCAGTCCAGCATGACCGTGGTGTCGCCGTCGGAAATCACCGCGCTGTTGCCGCGGCTGCCGCTTCCAAGATAGGCGTAGCGCAGACTCACGCGCCCGACCGGAAATCGACCACGATGGCGGTGATGTTGTCGCCACCGCCCCGATCGAGGGCCGCATCGATCAAAAGACCGCACGATTCTCGGGCGTTGCCCTCAGCCAGCAAGCGGTTTAGGTCATCGTCGTCCAGATCCTTGAACAATCCGTCGCTGCAGATCAACAGGCGATCACCGTCTTGCAACGGCTCCATGCACGCTTCCAGACGCAGTTTGCGTGCGCCGCCTACGGCACGGGTAATCACATTCGCCAATGGATGATCGCGCGCGTCGTCGCGGGTGATCTCGCCCAGAGCAACAAGCTCCTCCACCTGACTGTGGTCGCGTGTGATTTGCTGGAATCCCTTGCTGGACCGACGGTAGACACGTGAGTCACCGGCCCACAGCACCACAAACGACGTGCGGTGAGCGAGCACGGCGACAACAGTGCTGCCCATGGTGCGCTCCAGCGTGACCGAACGCTCGTAGAGCAGACGATTGACCTCGGTAAGGCGGCGTTCCACGTCGTCGATAAACGCATCCCCATCATCGTGCAGGACGACATCCTTGAGGGCACGCACGATAAGCCCGCTCGCAACGTCGCCGGCCGCGTGACCTCCCATGCCGTCGGCCACGACCCACAGACCAACGTCCGGAGCGTCCAGATAGGTGTCTTCATTGACCTCACGTACCCGCCCAACGTCGGTGGAGCCGGCAGAACGCCATGAGAAGGTACGCCGACTCACCGCGACACGCGCGCCGCAGGGGCGGGATTAAGGGTGCACCGGTCGGCGCAGAGGTGGGGCCGGATACTCAATGTATTCAGTCTGCTTACCGCTGGTTCCCGACGCACTTCGCGAGGTCGTGGCCCGATGGGGCCACCACCCGCGGGAAAGTGGCGGAGAGGGTGGGATTCGAACCCACGTGGGGCGTTAACCCCCAACCGATTTCGAGTCGGTGCCGTTATGACCGCTTCGGTACCTCTCCATTTGTCCACAGCGCCGGAGGCCCCGCGAACGATCCGGTATGATAGTCACTTCGGCGCGGCGCCGAAAGGTGTCACAGGGAAAAAAACCGTGCACCCCAAGTCGTCGATGGACCCCAAGCGTGCCGCAAGCGCTTCGATAGAAAGTGTGCGATGAGAACGACGTTCTGCCTGCTCATGGCCAACGCGTGCGTCTTCATGACCACGTGCAGCGAGCCACCCAACGCTCTGGACCTGGTGCTCCAGACGGGCGAGCTGCGCGTGGTCACGCGCAACGGGCCCACCACCTATTACCTTGGCACCGAGGGACCGCGCGGCGTGGAGTATGAACTCGCGCTCGGATTCGCGCAGACGCTGGGGGTCGAGCTGTCGATCGTTACCTCCGACCAGCTCAACGACATCGCGACCGATCTCAATAGCTGGCAGGCCGACGTCGCCGCGGCGGGTCTCACGGTAACGTCAGAGCGGGCCCGGCAAATGCACTTTGCAAGCCCCTACACCGAAGTCCGCCAGCTTGTGGTCTACCGCCTTGGGCATAGACGGCCCAAAGCGCCGGAAGATCTCGTTGGCCAGCGCATCGCGGTCCTTGCCGACAGCAGTTTCTCGGATCAACTCGCCGTACTCTCCGAGCAATTGCCCGAGCTGAAATACGAAACCACCGCGAGCACGGATGTGGACGAGCTTCTGCGTCGCGTCGTGGACGGAGGCATTGACGTGACCGTCGTGGATTCCAATGAGTTCAAGGTTGCCAGCCAGTTCTATCCGGAGTTGCGCGTAGGTTTTGAGCTTGCCGACGGCGACGCGCTCGCGTGGGCCTTTCGCCGCGACGATGACGACAGCCTGCGCACGGCTGCAGAAGCGTACTTTGCTGAGCTCGAATCAAGCGGCGAGCTCGGCGCAATCGACGAGCGCTACTACGACAACGAGCACCGGCTCGATTACGTCGGTACCCGTCGTTTCCTCCGCCACATTGAAGGGCGTCTGCCGCCCTTTCGACCCTACTTTGAAGACATCGCCGAGCAAATCGACGAGGACTGGCGCCTGCTTGCGGCCATGGGGTACCAGGAATCCCACTGGCGACCCAATGCGGTGTCGCCGACCGGGGTGCGCGGTCTGATGATGCTCACACGCGCCACCGCGCGTCAGCTCGGCATTGAGGATCGAACCGACCCCGTGCAGAGCATCAACGGCGGCGGGCGCTACCTGGCAAGAATCAAGAAACGGCTCCCCGAGCGCATCGGCGAACCGGATCGCACATGGATGGCCCTGGCCGCCTACAACGTAGGCTTCCTGCACCTTGAGGATGCCCGCATCCTCGCCCAGCGACAGGGCAACAACCCCGACGATTGGAACGACGTGCGCGCGGCGCTGCCGTTGCTCGCCCAGAAAAAGTGGTATTCCACCGTCAAGCGAGGGTACGCGCGGGGCTGGGAACCGGTGCGCTACGTCGATAATATCCGCAGCTATTACGACATCCTGATCTGGGCCACATCAGAACAATACCGCGCTCGACTCGACACACGGCGAGCCGAACCCGATTCCCCGCCAGTGGACGGCGAACCCGGTCTGTAAACGGAGCGCTCCGCCTTGCCTCGAACCGAACAATTCAGCAGTCGCTGGGGCCTGATCCTCGCGTCACTGGGCATGGCGATCGGCGCGGGCAATCTGTGGCGCTTCCCCCGGCTCGCCGGCGAATACGGCGGTTCCTTCGTGCTGCTTTGGATTCTCTTCCTGCTGGTCTGGTCCATTCCAATCCTGCTGATTGAGTTTGCGCTCGGCAAAGAGCACAAGAAGGGCGTTATTGGCGCGTTCGCCGGTGCGCTGGGACCGCGCTTCGCGTGGGTCGGATTCTTCGTCACCGTCTGCACGCTCGGAATCTGTTTTTACTATTCGGTCGTGACCGGCTGGGGCATCCAGTATCTGATTTTCTCGGTTCAGAACGCCCTGGGCGACGGCGCGGCATTAACCAACCAAATCGCGGCAGACCCAGGCTACCTCGCGGATCGATGGGCTGACATTTCCAACGGGAACGGGCTGACCGTTGCGCTTCACGTCGCCGTCGTGGTGGTGGCGGTCGCGGTGCTGATGCGCGGTATTCAAGCCGGACTGGAGCGTGCCAATCGGGTGTTGATCCCGACCTTGTTCATCCTGTTATTTGTGGTGATGGGCGTTTCGCTTTCGATGGATAACGGCGTCACAGGGCTCGAGTATCTCTTCCGCATCGACACGCAGCATTTCTCCAACCCCAGAATCTGGATTGAAGCGCTGTCCCAGTCGGCGTGGTCCACGGGCGCCGGCTGGGGGCTCATGATGACCCTGTCGTCATACTCGCGGGCGCGCGAGGACGTTACGCTCAATATTTTTGTCGGCGCGTTCGGAAACAACACCGCATCGATTGTCGCCGCGATGGCGATTCTGCCGGCTGTGTTCGCGATGTCCGCAAGCGACGCTCAGGCCGTGGCTTACTTGCAAAGCGGGAACCAGGCGCTCACGTTTTCTGTGATACCCGAACTGTTTGGACGCCTGCCCGGCGGCCACTGGCTCGCGGTCGTGTTCTTTGTCGCGTTCGTACTCGCGGCGTTCAGCTCATTGCTGCCGATGGTCGAGTTGTTCATCTGTAATTTGTGCGACCTCGGCGTTGCGCGCCCGTCCGCCGCGCTGCGGGCGGGGGCCGCCATTATTATTCTCGGCTTCCCGTCCGCATGGTCCCTCGACATCTTCAGCAACCAGGACTGGGTCTGGGGTGTCGGTCTGGTCCTGTCAGGCCTGTTCTTTATTTTCGCGGCGTTGCGCTCCGGGCTGCTGCGTTTCAAGCGGCGCGTGATCGATCCGGATTCCGACTTCCATGTGCCCGATGCGTATTTCGCAGCGTGCATCGTGCTGAATGCCGGCCTCGGGATCGTACTGATTCTGTGGTGGCTGAGCCGCGGCTACAGCGCCCATCCGTGGTTTGATGCCAATGGGAATTGGAGCGTTTTTGATGTTTATAGCAATGCGAGCGTCGTCACACAGTGGGTTATCGTACTGCTGGTGGGCATCGCGCTGAACGGGTTTCTTTTCCGGCGCTTCACGAAGGCGGGCGCGTGAGCACGGCCGCGCTAATGTCCATGCTGCTGGTGCTCCTGATTGTCCCCGGCGGCTTCGTGTTTTTCCTGCTGCTCGCCCTGCGCAGCGAGGCGAAAAACGACGACGATTGACGGGTCGCGGCCAGCGCCGACGACCCGCCCAGAGCCCTCAGGCCGTGTCGTCTTTCTTGCGTTTTTTCGCCGCCTTGTAAGCGAACAGTTCGTCACGCGAAATCTGGCCGTCGCCATCGGTGTCCATTTTCTGGATCTTGTAGGCTTTCTTCTCGCCCAGCTCGGCCGCCGTCAGATAGCCGTCTGCATCGGCATCCATCTTGTCGAACCACTTTCCGTAGTCACCGGCGTGCGCCGCGGTCGCGATCAGGCCGAGTCCGGCCAGCATCAGAGTTTTTCGAAGCATGTCTTCGTCCTCACATCACAGTTGAACAGGCGCCGCAGTTCATCTACGACGCGGGTATAGCGTGACATGGGACGCCGTGGCCGCGTGTGCGCTTCATCGTGCTTTGGCGTCGGTTGGCCGTGATCAATCGGTGCAGCGCGCATCCAGTGCGGCTAGTTCGACTCAAGACACCTTTGGTTGGCACCCAGTCGGGCACGCAGTGTCGCGCAAAGATCGCGCGCCGCCTCAAGCTCGCCTCGGTCGGCCAGCAACTGCGCGAGCGGTACCGTCGCCTGCGGTGCATACGGTGCGACCTTCAGTGCGCGGCGATACCAGCGCTCGGCTTCCCGCGGATCGCCGCGCTCGCCGTAACGCTCGGCAATGATCACGCCCATCCCGAGCTGCCACGGACCGACCCGCTGCGGCTCGTCGTTGTACGCCGCCTGCATCGCTGCCCACGCGCGCTCGAGATACGCGAGCGCGGCCAACTCGTCGCCCTCGATCGAACGAATCTCGCCAAGGTTGATCAGCGACGGCCAGTGCGCTTCATCAATTTGCAGGATCGCTTCGTATTGAGATGCACCGGCCGCGAGGTCACCGCTGGCGGTCAGTGCAAACGCCAGCGGCTTCAGGGCGTCGGGGTCGTTTGGCGCCGCGGCGGCGGCGCGGCGCGCCAAACGGAGAGCGCGCGTCAAGGTCGCCTGCGCCGTTTCGCGTTTGTGTTGTCCACGCGCCAGCGCGTCGGCGAGCGTCCGAGCGCCCTGCTGGCTATCTTCGGGCCAGCGGATGACCCTTTGCACGAGCGCGTTGGCAAGTCCACCCATGGCCCTTGCATCGTCCGGGGACGACTCCAACACACGCTCATACAGCCCGATGGCTGCCTCATTGTCGGCGCGCGTGAAGCGCATGTAGAGATCGTCGGCCCGGGAGACGTCTTCGTGGACCGCCGGAGCCTTGCCCCAATGGAATACCAGAGCGCCTGCGGCGATGATCAGTAACGCAGCCGCGGGCGCCAGCCAGCGGCTCGCACGGTGCGGCGTGCTGGCCGTCGAACGATCGGCCTCCCCCACCTCGGCAATCAGACGGTAGCCCCGTCTTGGCAGCGTTTCGATGTAGCGCGGGTTCTGCGCGTCGTCCCCGAGGGCACGGCGCAGGCGCGAGACCGCCCGCGCCACCGTGTCGTCCCCCACCACCCGACCGGACCAGACGTCGGCCTCAAGCGTGGCACGCGGCAACACCCGTCCAGCGTTCGTCGACAGGTAGACCAGCAGTGACATTAACCGTGGCTCGAGCGACGCCGCGGGCGACCCGCCCCGTGACAACCGGCCCGTGTCCGGCTCCACGAGCCAGTCTCCGAGGCGAAACGGCGTGTCCCTTTGCATGGGCGCAAGTGTCTCATAACCCGCTGATTTACATCACCGTCAGGATTTGGTCAGGGAACCGGGAGGCGGCTGGCATGGTCACGCGCGCACGGTCGCGAACAATAGACGGTGTGCGACACTGGAGACCCTATGATGAATCTCACCCAACCCGCCCACCTTCTCTGTTTTTTGCTGGCGCTTCTTGCGCTCGCCCCCATCCGCACGGTCGCAGCGGACAGCGATCTGGTGCCGGTCAAAGCTCTGCGAGCCGATTTTATTTCGCTGTATGAGCAGCTGCAGTCGGCGCACGCCGATCTTTACGCGCAGCGCGCCAAAGCCGAATACGACGCGCGCTTTGAAGCCGAGCTCGCCGCGCTGACCTCCCCGATGACGCGTTTTGATGCCACGTTGTTGTTCCAGCGCTTCACCGCGTTCGGTAATGTCGGGCACGCACGCATCGAGTTTCCAGAAGCGGAGTTTGCCGCGTTTCGCGACGGCGGCGGGCGTACGTTCCCCATCTACCCGCGCATCGTGGCCGGTGTTGCTTACGTGGGCACGGATCGATCGGGGCTGGATGAAATCCGGGAGGGCGATCGCATCGTCGGGATCGGCGATGTAGCGATGGCCACGTGGCTGGACCGGACGGCCGAGCTGATCTCCGCGGATACCGATTACATTGCCCACTCCCTGCTCGAATTTACCTTTCCCAAGTACCTGTGGGCGCTGCACGGCGAGCGGGACGCGGTCCGGCTGCGGCTTGAGCGAGACGGTCGCGCCTTTAACGTTGACGTCCCATTCACAACGCGTGAGGCCCAGAGCATTGCGGCGCAATCCGCACCGGACGCGTTTTCACTGGACACCAACACGTGCCGCTTCGAGATCATGGACAACGGCATCGCCTACCTTCGACCGGGCCCCTTCTACAATGTAGAAAACCCTGAGCGAGCGTGGGACACAAGCGCGTTTGTGTCGTTCATCGATCGCTCGTTTGAGGAGATTCTGGACTATGGCGCGGATCGGCTGATTATCGACCTGCGCCAGAATCCGGGCGGCGACAATTCCTTCAGCGACCCGATGCTGGCCTGGATCGCCGACGAACCGTTTCGCTTCTACAAGCACTTTTTGATCCGCTCCAGCGATCAGGCAGCGGCCGCAAACGCTGCGCGTCTTACGCGCGACCCGGACGGCGCAACGGGCGTGTCGGTTGCGTTTGCCAAGGAGTACGAACGTGTACCGCGCGGCGAGGTGTTTCCGTTCGAGCTGGCTTACGCCACGCCCCGAGAGGGCCGCCGTTTTGAAGGTCAGGTTTACGCACTTGTAAATCGCCACTCTTACTCCAATGCGGTCAACGTCGCGGCGATCATTCAGGACTACGACATGGGCATCGTCGTCGGTGAAAAAACCGCGGACATGGCCACAACCTACGGCGCGATGGAGCACTTCACGCTGGCAAACACCGGCCTACGCGTGGGCTTCCCGAAAGCGCATATCATTCGTCCGTCCGGGGATGAGAAGCCAGACGGCGTGACGCCGGACTGGGTGATCGAGTCGCCGATCCTGCCGACCACTGCGGACACTGTGCTTGAGAAGCTGCTGCTGCAGATTGGGCAAAACTAGTGCCTGAATGCAATGTGCCGAGCTGGCTGGTGACAGTTAAGACGATGCAGGACGTCGATAAGCGAGCGTGGGTTTCAAAAGCGTCGAGCGCCATGGATGGCGCGAGCCGAGCGTCACAGGGATGTGCTTGAGCGACTTTTGAAACCCACGCTCGCTTATCGGCGTCCGGCCCTAATCACCGCCGCGCCTTAAAAAACGCCCGCAATATCGACCCACACTCGTCGGCCAAGACACCGCCGCATACCGTAACGCGATGATTCATTGTGTCCGCGTCAAAAACGTTCACCACGGTACCGGCCGCCCCACTCTTCGGATCTGTCGCGCCGTAGACCAGCCGCTGCACCCGTGCATGCACCATCGCCCCGGCGCACATCACGCACGGCTCCAGGGTGACGTACAGCGTGCTACCGGGAAACCGATAATCTGAAAGCGCTTCGCCCGCCCCACGCAGGGCGACAATCTCGGCGTGTGCAGTGGGATCGCGGGATGAGATCGGTGCGTTGCGTCCGCGCGCAACGATCTGACCATCAAGAACCAACACCGCCCCAACGGGCACTTCACCATGCGTCTCGGCTTCACGGGCCTGCGCGATCGCCTCGCGCATGAAGCGTTCGTCCTCGGAAAGCGTGTAGCTGGCGGCGGGCTCACTCACCGTGAATGAGCCGGCAAGGCGGTCGACGACTCAACCGCCAAAGTCATCCAGCATGATGTCTTCGCGGTCCACACCGAGGTCGAGCAGCATATTGATTACCGACTTGTTCATGATGGGCGGTCCGCACATGTAGTACTCGCAGTCCTCAGGCGCCGGATGATCCTTCAAGTACTCCTCGCGGAGCACGTCGTGGATGAATCCGGTGTAACCGTCCCAGTCATCGTCGGGCAGCGCATCCGAGAGCGCCACGTGCCATTCAAAATTCTCGTTTTCGGCTGCCAGCTGGTCGAAGTCCTCGACAAAGAACATCTCGCGCTTGGAGCGCGCGCCGTACCAGAACGTGATCTTGCGCGTTGAGCTCAGGCGCTTGAGTTGGTCAAAGATGTGGCTGCGCATTGGTGCCATGCCGGCGCCCCCGCCCACGAACACCATTTCCTTGTCGGTTTCCCGCGCGAAGAACTCACCGAACGGCCCGGAGATGGTGACCTTGTCACCCGGTTTCAAGCTGTAGATATACGACGACATCTTGCCCGGCGGAATCCCCTCACTGCGCGGCGGCGGCGTGGCGATGCGCACGTTGAGCATGACCATCCCTTTCTCGTCCGGATAGTTGGCCATTGAGTAGGCACGTTCGATCGGGGCGGTGACGGTGGACTGGTTCTCCCAGATATTGAACTTGTCCCAGTCCTCGCGGTATTCCTCGCCGACGTCGAAGTCCTTGTAATCCACGGTGTGCGGCGGCGCCGCGATCTGGATGTAGCCCCCCGCGCGGAAATTCACGTCTTCGCCCTCGGGCAATTTGAGCACCAGCGCCTTGATGAACGTTGCGACGTTGTCGTTGGAGACCACCTCGCATTCCCACTTCTTCACGCCGAAGACCTCTTCGGGCACTTCAACCTGCATGTCCTGCTTGACCGCCACCTGACAGGACAGACGATCACCGTTCGCCGCCTCACGTTTGGTGATGTGGCTCTCTTCGGTGGGCAGGATCGAGCCGCCACCCTCATGGATCTTGACCCGGCATTGCGCGCACGTACCGCCGCCGCCGCAGGCCGATGGCACAAACAGTTTTTGCTCGGCCAGCGTCTGCAGCAGTTTGCCGCCCGCAGGCACCGAAATGGTTTTCTCACCGTTGATGGTGATGTTCACATCGCCGGTCGACACAAGTTGCGACCGCGCAGCAATGATCAAGCTAACCAACGCGGTCACAATGATCGTGAAGAGCAGAACACCGAGGAGAAACGTCATCATGAGGGTGGCTCCTACAGCTTGATGCCGCCGAAGGACATAAACGCCAGCGCCATCAATCCGGCGCTTATGAACGTGATACCCAGACCCTGAAGGCCGTCCGGGACATCGGAGTATTTGAGTTTTTCACGAATCCCCGCCATCGCGGTGATCGCCAGCGCCCAGCCAAAGCCCGACGACAGACCGTAGGTCAGTGATTCGGGCAGATTGAAGTCGCGCTCGACCATTAACAGCGAACCGCCGAGGATGGCGCAATTCACGGTGATCAGCGGCAGGAACACACCCAGCGCGTTGTAGAGGGGCGGGAAGTACTTATCGAGCACCATCTCAAGGATCTGCACGAGCGCCGCAATGACGCCGATGTAAGAGATCAGCCCGAGGAACGTCAGATCCACATCGGGGTAACCGGCCCACGCCAGTGCGCCGGGCTTCAACAGGTGCGTCAGGATCAGATTGTTGGTGGGTACCGTAATGGCCTGAACCACCATCACAGCGATGCCCAGTCCGATCGCGGTCTCGATCTTCTTGGACACCGCAATAAACGTGCACATGCCGAGGAAAAACGACAGGGCCAGGTTCTCAACAAAGATCGCCTTGACCGCAATAGCAATAAGGTTTTCCATCAGTGCGGCTCGGCAACCTGGATGGTGTACTCGCGTTCTTCAACCTGTTTCGGCTTCCACGTGCGGAACGCCCAGATCAGAAGACCGATGACGAAGAATGACGACGACGGCACCAGCAGAAGTCCGTTCGGCACATACCACCCGCCGTTGTTGACCGTCTGCATAATGGGAATATCAAACAGGGAACCCGAACCGAAAAACTCGCGGATCGCCCCGACGATCATCAGAATCAGGCCATAGCCCAGCCCGTTGCCGACACCGTCGAGGAACGACGCCACCGGTGGGTTTTTCATCGCAAACGCCTCGGCCCGTCCCATCACAATGCAGTTGGTGATGATCAGGCCGACAAACACCGTCAGCGTTTTGGAGATATCGAACGCAAAAGCCTTCAGCAACTGGTCCACCATGATGACCAACGAGGCGATCACCACCATCTGAACGATAATCCGGATGGAACCCGGTATGAAGTTCCGAATGCACGAGATGAAGAACGACGCGAAGCCGGTGACGACCGTCACGGCGAGCGCCATGACAAACGACACTTTGAGCGACGAGGTCACCGCGAGCGCGGAGCAGATCCCCAGCACCTGCAGCGTGATCGGGTTGTTGTCGACCATCGGGTCAACCAGCAGGTCTTTCTTTAGTTGCGACATCAGATTTCCCCAGCTCGCAGCTGCTCAAGGAAGGGTTGATAGCCGGCCTCGCCCATCCAGAAACGGACAAGGTTGTCGACACCGACAGACGTCAAGGTCGCCCCAGACAGCGCGTCCACGTGGTACTCGGCGCCGGCCGCAGGCGTGGTCTTGGCCACTGTGATGGCGAGGTTCCCGTCGTCATCAGTGATCTTCTTGCCCCGCCACTGCTTCTTCCAGCGCGGGTTGTCGACCTCGGCTCCAAGGCCCGGCGTTTCGCCGTGCTCGTAGAACTGAAGCCCGTAAATATCGTTGCCGTTTTCCTCTACTGCGACGAAGCCGTAGAGGGTGGACCAGAGTCCATAGCCGTGCACCGGCAGCACCGCCTTGTCGACGTTGCCCGCGTCATCGCGGAGCAAATAAATAGTGCGATATCGAGATTTTCGACCAATGGATGCAGGGTCGTCAACCAACTCGATCGACAATTCGGGGTCCTCTGCGGCGGCCTTATCGTCAAATGTCTCAAGGTCGAACTTGTTCGTAAAACGGCCAGTCTCAAGCTCGAGGATGTGCGGTTCAAACGCCTTGAACGCCTCACTCACATCGGTGCCATCTTCATACACACCCGCCACCTGCAGAATGTTGAGCTGCTGGTCGCGCAGTTTGTTGGCCTCCTGCAGCGGCCGCAACGCCACCGCCACCGACGACACCACCATTGATGCAACCAGGCACAACGTCACGGCGGTCAGGACCGTTTTTGGAACCGAGTCGACCGGCAGATCCAGGAAGCGCCGCAGCGGCCCGCGGTTGTCCGGTCCGGCGCCTGTCTCGTTTTGTGTTTCGTCAGGCATAACGACGCATCCTCCGACGGATGTTGGCCTGAACGACAAAATGGTCGATCAGGGGGGCGAACACGTTGCCGAACAAAATGGCCAGCATCATGCCCTCCGGGAACGCCGGGTTGATGACCCGGATCAGCACCACCATGAACCCGATCAGCGCGCCGTAGATCCAGCGGCCAAGGTTGGTGTGCGATGCGGAGACCGGCTCGGTCACCATGAACACCAGACCAAACGCGTAGCCGCCGATCACGAGGTGCCAGTACCACGGCATCGCAAACATCGGGTTGGTGTCGGACCCGATCAGATTCAGGAACGTCGAGAAACCGGCCATGCCGAGAAGGCATCCGAGCACCATGCGGTAATTGGCGATGCGCGTGGCCAAAAGAAACGCCAGTCCGATGAAACACGCCAGCGCGGAGGTCTCGCCAATACAGCCCTGCACAGTGCCCACAAACGCGTCAAACCACGTCACGCCATAGCTGCCGAGCGCGTCGTGGCCCTCGGCCGCGGACACCGCCAGTGCGGTGGCCCCCGAAAACCCGTCGACCGGCGTCCAGATGGCATCGCCCGACATGTACGCAGGATAGGCGAAGTAGAGAAACGCCCGACCGGTCAGCGCCGGGTTCAGGAAGTTCTTGCCCGTGCCACCAAACACCTCTTTGCCGATGACCACGCCGAACATGATGCCCAACGCCACCTGCCACAGCGGCACGTTCGGGGGCATGATCAGCGTGTACAGCATGGACGACACGAGGAAGCCCTCGTTCACTTCGTGTCCACGCAGCGTGGCAAACAAGACCTCACAGGCCCCGCCGAAAACCAGCGTGGTGATGTAAATGGGCAGGAAGTAGAGAAAGCCGTGCGCGACATTGGCAAACGGGTTGCCGGCATCCAGCCCGATACCCAACGCGTTGAGTAGCGACACGCGCCACCCGGAGGCGCCGTAGGTTTCGATTGCCAGGTTCGTCTGAAGACCGACGTTGTACAAGCCCACGAGAATCGCCGGGATCGTCGCCATCACGACGTACGTCATGACCCGTTTCATGTCGATGTGCGAACGCGCGTGCGGCGCCACCTTCGTCACCGTCTTGGGCGTGTAGACGAAACTCTCGATCATCTCGTAGATCGGGAAGTACCGCTCCCACTTGCCGCCCGCAGTGAACTGCGGCTCGATGCGATCAAAGAAACTGCGCACACCCATCGTCAGCCTTCCTTCTCGATTTTCTCAAGGCAATCGCGCAGCGCGATTCCGTATTCGTATTTAGCCGGACAGGCGAAGCCCACCAGGCCCAGATCTTCTTCGTCGAGCTCAAGCGCGCCGAGCGCCTGCGCCGTATCGGTATCCATGACGAGCAACGCGCGCAGCAGCTGGGTCGGCAGGTAGTCCTGCGGCATCAGTTCCTCGAACGTGCCGGTCGGCACCATCGCGCGTCGCCCGCCGTTCAGGTTGGATGTCAGGGCGAACGGCCGACGTCTCAAGGCCGAACCGAGCACGGGCTGGTAAGCGTATTTCTGCCGCATCGGCCGCACCCAACCCAGTACATTCTGGGTCTTGTCCTCCTCGATCACCGTGACCTGACGCGCGTAGCGACCCAGATAGCGCGCTTCCTCTGACTCGGGCGCGTCACCGCTCAGGATCGAACCAGAGATCATCCGCGATGCGGTGCCCTCGACGACCTCTCCTCGCAGAAGATCGCGCAGTGAGGCCCCGACGACGGTCCGGATCAGGCGCGGCTTGCGCGCGAGCGGTCCGCCCAGCGCGATCACGCGCTCCGATGGCACGCGACCCGACTCAATGAGTTGCCCGATCGCAATGACGTCGGGGTAGGCGATGGTCCACACGACACGCTCAGCGTGCGGCGGATCCAGAAAATGGACGTGCGTGCCGGGCAGACCCGCTGGATGCGGCCCTTCGAAGCCTGCCACCCGCAAACCGTCGATGTCGCTGCCCGGCAGCGTGGCGTCGGGCGCCTGGCACAAATAGACAGGCACCTCGAACCACTCGGTCAGCGCCGCAAGCCCGCGCGCGAAGGCGTCTGCCGCATCGTTGATGATGATCGACGGGTCCGCGGCTAGCGGCTCGGTGTCCATCGCGTTCACAAACAGCGCGGCCGGCCGGGTCGTGGGAAGTGGAACCTTGGAATAAGGTCGCGTGCGAAACGCGCCCCAGAGCCCGGCCGCGCAAAGCGTCTCAAGCGCGGCGTCGGCGCTTTCACCAAACGAAAACGTCAGCGGTTCGGGCGCCTCACCGGTCGCCTCCACGACCACGCTCACCAACTTGCGTCGATAACCCCGGTTGACGGCGACCACTCGGCCGGAGATCGGCGCCGTCACGGGCGCGTCCACCATCTCTTTGTGGGCAAACAAGGGCGTACCGGCCGCGACCAGGTCGCCCTCAGCCACCAGAACACGCGGTTTCAGGCCCAGATAGTCGCCGCCGAGGACGCCCACCGAGCGGACAGCCGGACCGTCGTGGATCACCTGTTCGGGCTGTCCGGTGACCGGGAGATCGAGGCCTTTTTTAAGACGGAAGCGTTTCACTGCGTGGCGTTTCCAAACGTAACTAGTTATCTATCGACCGCTCGTCCCAAGACTCAACGCCGCGGACCCGTTGGGCTACGATGCGCGCTGAGCTGGACTGGAGATCGATTGTGTTTTTTTCGGGATGGATGGCGAGACGATACGGCGCGGCGTTGGCCGTCGCTTTGGCCGCCGTTACGGGGCTGTTGTCGTGCTCGTCCAATGAACGCACCAAAACCTTGCGCGGCCCGGCTATGGGCAGCACGTTTTCGGTCACGGTGGTTGACGCACCCCGTGACCTCTCGATGCGCTCTATCGAACGGGCCATCGCGGATATATTGGCCACTATCAACTCGCGGTTTTCGAACTGGGACCCAGACTCGGAAATCTCAATGTTCAACCGGCAGGCTGCGGTGGACCCCCTGATCCTGTCTCCCGCGTGGCGCGATCTCCTCGACACTGCCGATGAGATCCACCTCGCGAGTGAGGGGACATTCGATCTCACGCTTGGGCCCCTCGTGGAACTCTGGGGCTTTGGCGCTCCCGGGCCGCGTCGCCGCGCCCCTGCCGATTCCCTGATTTTAGATGCTTTGCAGCACATTGGACAGCGTCGTGTGTTGAAAAGATCACAAGATGGGTCAACTTTGATCAAAGTCGACCCAAAAGCGACGCTTTACGTCGCCGGAATCGCCAAAGGCACGGGCATCGATGCCATCGCTGCGGAGTTAACGCACCTCGGCGTCCAGAACTTCATGGTGGAAATCGGCGGCGATCTGGTGGTGTCGGGCAACGGGCCCTCCGGCGCCGGATGGCGCATCGCCGTGGAGAAACCCGTGCCCGGCATCCGCGAGGTTGAGGAGATTATTGTGATCTCGGATGTGGGGGTGGCCACATCGGGCGATTACCGGAACTACTTCGAGGAAAACGGGGTCCGTTATTCACATATTCTGGACGGACGCACGGGCCGGCCCGTGACCCATCGCACAGCGTCTGTGACGGTGGTTGCGCAAGATGGCGCGACGGCCGACGCATGGGCCACCGCGCTGCTCGCCATGGGCCGAGAACGGGGCCTCAAATTGGCCGAAACGATGGGTTTGGCCGCATTGTTTATTGACAAATCGACACAGGATGAAACCTTTTCATTCGAGCGCTATGCTAGCCCGGCTTTCGAGATATACCGCCGCAACCAACACGACTAGTTCGACATGGACACATTTATCCTCGCGTTTGGCATTTTTCTTGTTCTGATGCTGGGCATGGCGCTCGGCGTCATTCTGAACGGCCGTGCGATCAAGGGCAGCTGCGGCGGCCTGAACAATATTGGCGATGCCGATCAATGCCTTGTGTGCAGCAAGCCGATCGATCCCAACAGCGACCTGCGCGATCGCATCGACTGCCCGCGCGCGCGGAAAAAAGCCGCAAACAGCGACACCATTGCCATCGACGCCTCATCCGTAGGCCGCCGTCAGTAGGGCGGCGCGCCGCTTAAGCGGCAACCGGAATAAACGCGACGATCCCGAGCCCCACGGCCGCCGCCACCCCGAAAAGCCACGCTTTCAGGCCGCGGTCACCGTCTTTCCACACTCTGCGAAACTGATAGCCCGCCACGACTGCGGCGACGAAAATGATCAGAGAAAGCGGCTGACTTAATGTCAAGTCTTTGATCTGCATAGGTACTTTCAAGAATCGGAATGCGTGGGATAGACTGGTGGCCCGCGATCGCGACCCGACCATCTGGAGCCAGCCATGCGAGTACCCACCAACTATGCCGGACCCCGACGCAAGACGCCGGAAAAAAAGAAGGTCAGTCAGTCGACTTCCAGCAACATGGCCAAGGGGGCGGCCACCGTCGCCGACGTGCTCGAGAGCAAAGGCAACGCCATCTTCTCAATCAAGCGCGAAGACACGCTGCAAGCGGCCGTCGATGTCCTGGGCGAGAAGCGCATCGGTGCCCTCCTCGTCCTGACGGACGATGGGCGCCTCGAAGGGATCGTCTCGGAGCGGGACATCGTTCGTAATCTGGCCGGCGTACCAGGGGACGTGCTGACCAAACCGGTCAGCGCGTTCATGACCACCAAAGTGAAGTCATGCTCACCGGGTGATTCCTTGCTGAAGGTTCTGAAGATCATGACGGAGGGCCGGTTCCGACACATGCCGGTTATGGAAAACGACAACCTGCTGGGCATGGTCACCATCGGTGATGTGGTGCATCACCGTCTTGGCGAACTCGAGCTCGAAGCGGTCAAGATGAAGCAGATGATCGTCGGCTAACCGACGCCAAGCTACTCCCATTCGATTGTGGCGGGCGGCTTGCTCGAAATATCGTAGGCGACGCGCGAGACGCCCTGGATTTCGTTGATGATCCGGCGGGATACGAGGTCCAGAAAATCAAACGGAAGGTGCGCGCTGCGAGCGGTCATAAAATCGACGGTTTCCACCGCCCTCAACGCAATCACGTAGTCGTGCACGCGGCCATCTCCCATCACGGCCACGGACTTGACCGGCAGAAACACGGCGAACGCCTGACTGACTTTTGAGTAAAGATCGGCGCGGCGCAGTTCTTCGATAAAGATGGCATCCGCTGCGCGCAGAATATCCGCGAAACGCTCGTTGACCTCGCCCAGAATACGCACACCAAGCCCAGGGCCGGGGAACGGGTGGCGCATGATCAACGACTCCGGCAGGCCGAGCTCAAGACCGATGGTGCGCACTTCATCCTTGAACAACTCGCGTAACGGCTCGACCAGTTTCAGCGTCATATGCTCCGGCAAGCCGCCGACATTGTGGTGAGACTTGATCACATGGGCCTTGCCCGTGCCGGCCCCCGCCGACTCGATGACGTCCGGATAGATGGTGCCCTGCGCCAGCCACTTCACGTCGTCCAGTTTGGCTGCCTCTTCGTCAAAAACTTCAATGAACTTGGCACCGATGATCTTGCGTTTGTCTTCCGGATCGTCGGCGCCCTCTAGCGCACTAAAGAATCGCTCACCCGCGTTTACGCGGATCACCCGAACGCCCATGTGCTCGGCAAACGCCGCCATCACCTCATCGCCTTCGTTCTGGCGCAAGAGCCCGGTGTCCACAAACACGCACGTCAGTTGATCGCAAATCGCCCGGTGCAAAAGCGCGGCCACAACCGAAGAATCCACGCCGCCGGACAGCCCGAGCAGGACATGGTCCTCGCCCACCTGGTCGCGGACTTTGGCGATGGCGTCTTCGATAATGTTGCCGCTGGTCCAGTCGCGGCCGAGTCCACACACCTCGTGAACAAAACGCGACAGGATCTGCTTACCGGCCGCGGTATGGGTGACTTCCGGGTGAAACTGAAGACCGTAGATCAGCCTTGACTCGTCTGCCATGGCGGCGATGGGTGCGTTGTCAGTGGTGGCCACAACATCAAAGCCATCCGGGACATGTTCCACACGGTCGCCGTGGCTCATCCAGACATCGAGAACGCGCGCTTCGCCGCCCGACTCGCCCAGTCCGTCGAGCAGCCGACAGGACGCAGTGGGTCGCACCTGTGCAAATCCGAACTCGCGGTGCGTCGAGCCCTCGACGCGCCCGCCCAGTTCGTGGGCCAGCGTCTGCATGCCGTAGCAAATACCGAGGACAGGTACGCCCAGTTCAAGAACCTCGGGCGCTACCCTCGGCGGTGCCTCGGCGGTCACCGATTCGGGGCCGCCGGACAGGACGATCCCACGCGGTGCGTACTCACGCAGCGCGGCGGTATTCATATCCCACGGGTGGATCTCGCAATACACGCCGGCTTCCCGGATGCGACGCGCGATGAGCTGGGTGTATTGGCTCCCGAAATCCAGCACCAGCACGCGCTGGGCATGGATGTCGCGGTGACTCACGATGGGCGTCCCCGGTAGTTGGGCGCCTCTTTGGTAATGGTCACATCGTGCACATGCGATTCGTGCACGCCGGCGTTGGTAATGCGCACGAACCGCGGCTTGGTTCGCATTTCGTCGATGGTCTTGCACCCGGTGTAACCCATCGCAGACCGCACACCGCCGGCAAGCTGGTTGATGATGCTGGTGACCGGTCCCTTGTACGGCACGCGCCCTTCGATGCCTTCTGGCACCAGCTTGTCGACCTCTTCGACGGCGTCCTGAAAATACCGGTCGCTTGAACCCTGCGCCTGCGCCATGGCCCCGAGCGATCCCATGCCGCGGTAGCTCTTGTACGAACGCCCCTGATACAGCTCGACCTGACCCGGTGATTCTTCCGTACCGGCAAACAAACTGCCGATCATGATGGCGTGCGCACCGGCCGCCAGCGCCTTGGCGATGTCGCCCGAAAAGCGAATGCCGCCATCGGCGATCAGCGGCACGTCGTGTTTGGCGAGCGCCGCCGCGACGTTTGAAACAGCGGTGACCTGCGGAACACCCACACCGGCCACCACGCGCGTTGTGCAGATTGAGCCGGGACCAATGCCCACCTTAACGCCGTCCACACCGGCCTCGACCAGCGCCAGCGCTGCGTCGGCGGTGACAATGTTGCCGCCGATAATCTGAATGTCGGGGTACTCGGCCCGCACTTGGCGCACCGTGTGAAGCACGCCTTCCGAATGCCCGTGGCTCGTGTCCACGACCACCGCGTCAACCCCTGCCTGGATCAGCGCTGTGACGCGTTCCATCGTGTCCTTGCTCGTGCCGACCGCGGCACCGACACGCAGGCGACCCGCTTCGTCTTTGCACGCAAGCGGAAACTCCGACGCCTTCTCATAGTCCTTCACAGTGATCATGCCGCGCAGTTCAAAGTCATCGCTGACCACGAGCACCTTCTCGATGCGGTGCTTGTGCAAAAGCGCTTTGACTTCTTCCTTGGGCGCGTTTTCACCCACCGTGACGAGACGCTCTTTTGGCGTCATGACAGAGGTCACCGGGGCGTCAAGCTGCGTTTCAAACCGCAAATCACGACGCGTCACTATGCCAACCGTTTCGCGTCCATCCACGACCGGCACGCCCGAAATATTATTCGCGCGGGTCAGCTCGATCACGTCGCGGATGGTCTTGTCGGGCGACACGGTGATGGGGGCGGTGATCACACCGCTCTCGTATTTCTTGACGAGCGCGACTTCCCGCGCCTGCTCGGCCACGGTGAGGTTCTTGTGCACGATGCCCATCCCGCCTTCCTGCGCGAGCGCGATGGCCAGACGGCCCTCTGTTACCGTATCCATGGCGGCCGATACCAGCGGCAGGTTGAGTGCGATGCCACGCGAGATGCGCGTGGCGAGGTCTACTTCACGGGGCAGGACGTTGGAGTAGGCCGGCGTCAGCAGGACATCGTCGAATGTCAGGGCTTCTTCGTCGATGCGCATAGCGTTCTCCAGTGCAAGAAAACCGGCCTGCGCCGGTTAATCCTCCGATTATACGCCTGTGACGCACTGCGGTAAATGCGCGGTTTGGTTCGGCGCGCCGTTGCCGTACGATGGCCCGATGACGCTCAGACCAAAGCGGCGCACCGAGCGCGAAATCTACACGGTGTCGAGGGTAAACCGCGAAGCCCGCCGACTGCTCGAGGGCGGGCTGCCCATGCTGTGGGTGTCTGGCGAGATTTCCAACCTGTCGGTACCCGCCTCCGGCCACTGGTATTTCACGCTCAAGGACGCCGACGCCCAGATCCGTTGCGCCATGTTTCGTGGCCGTAACCGGCTGGTGCGCATGCGGCCACAGAACGGCCAGCAGGTGATCGTGCGCGGGCGCGTCAGCCTGTACGAACCGCGCGGTGATTTTCAGTTGATCGCCGAGCACATGACGGATACCGGTGAGGGTGCCCTGCAACGGGCGTTCGATGATCTGAAAAACAAACTGGCCGCGGAGGGACTCTTCGCCGAGTCCGAGAAACAGCCGCTGCCAACGCTGCCGCGGCACATCGGGGTGATCACCTCGCCGACCGGCGCCGCGTTGCAGGACATTCTTAATGTGCTGAAACGTCGCTTCGCGAGCGTGCCGGTCAGCGTTTATCCGGTGCCGGTGCAAGGTCCGTCGGCGGCCCCGGCAATTGTCCGCGCGCTGGCGCGAGCGCCGCGTGATAAGCGGTGCGACGTGCTGGTCGTGGCACGCGGCGGCGGATCGCTCGAAGACCTGTGGGCGTTCAATGAGGAGGCGGTGGCGCGGGCCGTTGCCGCCTGTCCGCTGCCGGTGGTCAGCGCGGTGGGCCACGAGACCGACGTTACCATCTGTGATTTTGCCGCGGACGTCCGGGCGCCCACCCCTTCGGCCGCCGCTGAGCTTGTCGTGCCCGATGCCATGGCGATATTGGCCGGCGTGGTGGCTCTGGACCGTCGCGCGGGGCACGCGCTGCGTCAACGACTCGATCGCTCTGCTCAGTCGCTCGACCACCTGATCGCGCGACATCGATTGCAGCACCCGGGCCGACAACTGAACGCGCAGCGTCAACACATCGAAGCGCTCGGCGACAGGTTGACCCGGGCGTTGCGATCGCAGATCACGTCACGTCGCCACCGTTGTCAGCGCGCGAGCCTCGCGTTGCAGCACCAGTCTCCGGCAAAACGGCTGGCACAGCTCCGACGCCGACTCACCGACGGTAGCGCCGACCTGAATCGCCACGTGAAACGACGACTGATCCACGCGCGCCACCGCCTCGAGGTTGCCGGGCGCACGCTGGACGTGATGGGTCCGCAGGCCACGTTGGCGCGGGGTTATGCCATCGTCACCGGATCGGATGGCCGCATCGTACGCCGAGCGGACGCCCTTTCGAGTGGAGACACGCTCGATGTCCGGCTTGCGGATGGTCGCGCGCACGCCACTGTGACCGCCGTATCCAAAGACCCGCCGCGCTCATGACCGACCGTGCGAGTCGAGAACGCCGTCGCCCCCTTGCGCGCTGCGTTTTGTCCGCTGTTGTGCTTGCGATGTCTGGTTCGCTGCCGGCCGCCGGTGTCGACCTGCTGCCAGGTGCGCACCCGGGTGGACTCACCCTGCTGCCGGTCGCCGCTAAGGGCGAACCGCGACCGACGGTCCTGTTCAACGGCAAGCGCGTGGCCGTCGTGCACGAAGCGGATGGCTGGACGGCCGTCCTCGGACTGTCCCTTTGGGTCAGCCCGGGTACCCATACCGTCGACGTTACCACCGGTGAGCAGCCCACATTTCGACTGCAGTTCGAGGTCGGCGACAAGGCGTATCCCGAAGAGTATCTGAAGGTCAAAAATCGCCGGCACGTCACGCCGGCGCCCGAGGACCTCAAGCGGATCGCCGCCGAAAAAGAGCGCAAGATCGTGGCGTTCTCACGCTTTCGCGCGCCCGACGCCGAACCGAGTCTGAACTTCGACTGGCCGCTGCGCGGCCGCCAGACCAGCCCGTTCGGGATTCGTCGGTTCTTCAACGGACAACCGCGAAACCCGCACAGTGGACTGGACATCGCCGGTGCAACCGGCACACCAGTGAATGCCGCCGCAGACGGCGTGGTCACGGAGGCCGGCGCGTTCTTTTACAGCGGCAACACCATCTTCGTGGACCATGGGCAGGGCGTCATCACCATGTACGGGCACCTGAGCAAACTGCATGTTGAAAAAGGGGACACCGTCAAGCGTGGTCAACTCATTGGAGACGTGGGCGCCACCGGCCGGGTGACCGGTCCGCACTTGCACTTCAGCGTCGCGATGAACGACATGCTGATCGACCCGTTGTTGGTGTTACCGCCGCTTTAGAAGTCGTTCTACCCGAACGGACGCGCACAGAACGCACCGAGCACACGGCTACTAAAGAAGACCACGGCACCAACGGTGATGCACGTCAGCTCCAGCGACAGATCGATCACAACGAAATAGGAATCGTGATAAATCACCGCCGCTTTACAGCGAGATCCAAGGCTATTTATAGTGACGAGACGCCACGAATAAGGAGAACAGTATGGCAACGCGCACTCTGATGTACATCCTGGTTTTTGTACTGGCCGGCGTCTCGGGGCCACCTGCGGACGCCACCGGCAGCAACGGCTCATTCAGACCGCCTGCACGCTTCTCCACCTGCGCCGGGATACGCGGCAACGGACAAAACCTGTTTGCGCACTACGGCGCCCTTGCACGGCATGTGGAAGAGTACGGCGCCATCACCTGCGCCGCGGGTGGCAGCTCGGGAAGCATTACCGCTTTTTTCATGGAAAGCATGTGGGCGAATCCGCTGACCCATGCTTGTGGCCGCCGGTATCGGCCCTGTTCGGCTGGAGAGCGCGACGCACGTTATGCGCTGATGCTCAAGTCAGTTGTGGGTCTGACCAATTCCGGCCTGTTTCAGGACGCCGACACGGTGGCCGCGCTGCTGGCCGGCGTCAGCGATGGAAACATCCTTGACCTGCTCAACAGTTCTCTGCCGCAGGACGGCGTCGATGCATTTGTTCGGCTGCTGCGCGACCTGGGACCGTTGATCAACCCCGGCGTCATCGAGTTGCTCCTGACTTCCCCCGACCCTGTGTTCCACGCCACTGACATTATTGACGGGTTGCAGAAGGGCGTTCAGTTCATTGTTGATGACCCGAAGGTGTTTCTCAGAACGTCCGTAGTCAATTTCGATGAGTTCGCATCGCTAATCGGCGTCTACGGTTCTTTTTATTCAGGGTATGGTCCTGAGGATCGCCGCGGCTTTCGTCGATGGCTGCGGCGATGCGCGACGCAGAGCACCGGACTTACTTGGGAAGAAACCGCGCAACTGCCCGGCGCAGACGGGCTCACGTGCGGCGAAAATCTGACCGCGCTGTTCAATGAATATCGAGAGCGGTTTGCGACCGCCGGTGGACGAAATCGCGCCGACGACCCGGTCGGATTGTATTTCCCGGCGTTTGGCGTCACGGGGGTGTTGAAAGGCGACGCGATCACGCAGTGGGAAGCAGCGCGAAACGCCTGGCTCGCCGCTGAGCCCATTCCGTTCGAGCCTGACTTCGACGATATCGGTGTCGGTTACTGGGGCAACGAGCGGGAGCTGCGGCGCATGGCGCGACGCCTCGAGCGACGTTTTGACGATCTGGTCGCCGAGCAGTTCACGCCGCTGGGCTCAGCGAGTTGGCGCGAGGTTCTCGCATCATCGCCTGCCGAACCGGGCTTCAGCCCCGCCCAGCCTCTCGGCAGCGGATTCGTCTCCGTTGGCGGATGGGCCGACCCGCTGCGCGTACAGCCGCTGGTGGCGCTCCGAGCCCGATCCGTCATCGCGATCAATCGCCTCGGCGGCGTGGGCGGCTTCACGGCGGATGTCACGCGCCTTCTGAACGCCACGGACGACGACCTGGCCGCGCTGTATTCCACGGTTGATCCGTCGAGTTCCTTCTTCATTGGACTGGATATCGCCACGGGCGTCTGGTGCACCGATTGGGATAGTCAGATGAGCGATCCGAATCTGCTGTTCAATGATGCGTACACATCACCATTGATCACGACGGACAACCGGCTGCTGCATCCGCGATTCGGCTACACGAACGTTGGGCTATTCAGTATTGGTGGATGCACGCCCGGGGTGGACGTCAATGCAAGGTGACGCGGGGCTGACACAGCGTACAAGACGGTACGCTTAATCCTCACCGGAACCGGGCGCGAACAGCCGATCCAGACTCATGGCGAGCGAGCCATTTGGATCATCCCTGACCCATTGTCTGCCGAAAGAGCCTGTATTGCGGTCCATCTGCGTGAGGATCACCCAGGCGTCGCTTACGTTTAGCTGGAGACCGGCGCCGTCAACGATATAACGCCCGACCGGCTGGGTAATACGGTACCGCTGCCAGCCGCTTTGATTATTCTCCAACCAGTTCTTTATCTCCGCGTGGGCGGCCTCGTCGGAATCGATGGTTCTGCGTTTCAACTGCTCGCTGTGTTGGCGCGTGACGGTCACGCTTTCTGGCATGGGCGGGATGTGCATCGGCGTGCATCCGACAAGTAGTGCCATAAACGTAATGGTTGGCCTCAACATGTCCTCACTACTCCGCTAGCCTTCAGACCATCAAGTGTACTACTGGCCCGAGCGACGCTGGGACCGGACAGCCGGTTGTCGTATTCTCGCGTTTGTCACGTCATTTGGGGAGGCCGTGACCCATGGAACACAACGACAAGGCGGTCGCGGGCTTACCCGCCCTATGGCGTAGCACGCTGCTGTGGCTACTTGTCCTTTTCGCGCTGCTCCCGGCACTCAAGGCAAGTACGCTGTTTCCGACGTCCTGGGTCGAGCCCGTCACCGGCCGACTCCTGATTGCCGACACCGCGGCGGTCTTTTCCTGGCTGGGGATGTTCATCGGTTTTTTTGCCCTTTTGCTGGGTGGTCGATCGTCGATATGGCTGGCATTGACCGTGGCTCTCGCTCACTGGTCCGCTTTCGCAGGTGCCGCAACGTCCACCACGCTGTTCAGCGTCGCCTATTCGGTGTTGGCACTCGCGCTGTTCATCGCCTTCGCCCTGCGCGGCCGCGCCAATTCACTGGCGTTTGCGGGCTTCCTTTTCGCCAGCGGCTACCTGACATGGCGGGATCCCACGCTCACATTGCCCACGATGATCACCGTGTGGGCCACCATGATCGTGTTCAGAATCGCCGTTGAGGCCGGCCGACAAAACTGGCCACTGGTCAAACAGCTGGGCCGTAGTGACTTCACTGCGCTCGCCACCCGCACCTTGATCCTATGGTGGCCGATGCTCTTTTTTATCGGTGCCGGGCTGTGGCTTGGGGAAGCCCTGAAAACCGGCACCGAAAACGCGCTCTATGACGAGGGCATCGTGACACCGTATTGCGCCGTCGAGGCCTCCGGAGACGATGCGGTCGTGCCCTGCACACGACAGCGACTGCAACTTAATGAGTTCGAAGACCTTGCGCTTTCGACGGCGGCATTTCGGCCGGTGAATAAACAAGATCAACGTCGCGCGCTTTCGGAGTTGGCCCGGGCGCTCGCTTTGATCCGAGATCCAAAGTTATCTGCCAACAAAATCGCGATGGCCGACAAACTTCTGCACGCCGGCGAAGTTGATGGCGCACGCCGCGTCTTACGCGATCTGGCCGACGCGCTGGATGGCCAACCACCCACATCGGACGCGCGTGCCAAGGTGCGTACTCTCATACAACTCGATCTGGATCGGAGCTTGATGCTCGCCGTCGGCGGCGAGGCGCTGGCCAAAAGCTGTGTGCTCAGAGACTTCGACTGGACCGAGGTTCAAAGTGAACCCGCCGGCGACCTTTTCCGCTGCCCGCCAACTGAAAAGGCGGACTCGTCAGATTCAGACTCATCGCCGCCTGTTGAGACCATACGCTATACGTTGAGCCGCCTACCGTTCTTCGACAGCGCGTACCGCTCAATCGACCGCGACTACGCCATGCAGCGATTCAGACTTGCACAGGACGCCGCCACGGCGAAGCGCAAAGCCCGTGGCCGCATCGGGCGGGCGCGGGAAGGCGCGCAGGGGTTGTTCTCGGTGGTGCCTGAATCCACCGGACTGCGAACGCGACGGTGCGGCTTTCTGGAAGTCAAATGCGGCGCCAGCAACTACGTCATTACAGAACTCAACGATGCGTATGGCGCCAAGCGACGAGATGCGTATCGGGCGTACGCGTCGGAACTGAATGATCTGCAGCGCGATGCCAACGGGGATGCCGGTGTTTTTCTCACGGAAGCCCATATCGCTGTTCTGGCCCGACTTATGACCGCACGCGAGCAGTCCCTTAAGGCCGTTCGCCAGCTTGAGCTTGGCGGCAACGCGCTTGCTCTGATCATCGAATTGATGCTGGTCGTGGCGGTGATCAAATCACTGCTCTACGTCTTTGCGCGCGTTATTTTTGATCGAAGCACCGATATCAAAGTGGAACTCACCGACGACGATGCCAGTCATGTCAGCGGGTCCATTCGCCACACGGCAGAGATCGAGATCCCGGCAGACTATCCCCACGATATTTACTACAAGCCCAACTTTCAGCCCCTTGGCCCGGCTGCGCGCTTCAGTATTCCGCAGTGGACACAGAGCTGGCTGGCACGGCTCCGCTTTGGTGCCTGGCACATGTCGCGGGCCGATTTTCCTCTGAAGGACGAAAGCGCCCTCACATTCAATGCCGTTGAGGCCGAGCATCTGGTCGATTGGGAAATGGTCCAGGGCGAGGAAGTGGTCTTTCGCTACGGCAATTTCGTTGCCATGAACGCCAACGTCCAACTCAAGACCGTTTACAGTCTGCGCGTCTCCAATTTACTGCTGGGCAGACTGATCTGGCACACCGCGCGCTGCGACGGTGGACCCGGGCGTCTGATTCTTCGTACACGCGGCAAGCCGGCAACCGAGGCTCAGGTCAACCAGAGCATTCCAGCCGCACGACTCATTGCATGGAATCGCAGCGCGACGTTCTCCATTGACAGTCATCTCACGCCGCAGGATGTGTTCCTCAATGGCTTCAACCTGCGGCGCACACGTACCGGGGCGCCCGCACGAGGCTTGCTGGTTGTCGAGGCCGATGCGCGGGACGGCGGGCTGTTCGTCGGCACGCTTAGATTCGTGCGCAACTTTTTATTGCCGGTCTAGCGACAGACGAAACAACAGGTCAGGCGCCCTGTCCGTCTCCGTTGGAATATTACAAATCAGTTCAAATCCCAGTTTCTCCAACAGTCGAACGGAGCCCGCGTTATCCTTCGCGGTGAGCGCGTCCACCACGTCAAGGTCAAGACGCGATCTGGCGAACTCAAGCACGGCACGGCCCAGCTCGAACGCGTATCCCGCTCCAAATACGTCCGGCATCAATGCAAAACCGAAATCGGGGTGCGCCAACTCAGGCCGCTTCAAAAATCCGCAGATACCGATTGGCGTATCGTCGATTCTGGTTAGCGCGATGTAATAACCGAAGCCGTACCGCGCGTAGGCGCTTAGGTACCGTGCGGCCAGATACCGCTCGGCATCCTCCACACTCCGCAGGCCCCGATCCTCGATAAACCGAAGGCACGGCGGTGAGGTCATGAGCGACAACAGGAACGGAGCGTCCTTCCGCGTCAACACATCGATATCAAGACGGTCTGTGGTCGCGATCATCCTGTGCGCGCTGTCCTGAAGCGACAGGATGCGGACTCACCCTTCACCGCGACGCGACCCAACCTCACACCCGGCTCTGCGCACATCAAAATGAGGAATTGGGCTGAGTCAGAAATTCAATCTCCTCCGGCGTTGATGCTCGTCCAAGCACATCATTTCGATGAGGATAACGACCGAATCGGTCGATAATGACCTTGTGCTGGCGTTCGAACTCGAGATTTTTCTCAAGACCCGGCTGAGCATAGAGACGCACCGCCTCAGCGTGGATGTGGGCCGACTCACTGTGCATGAACGGCATGTATAGAAACGCACGGGGCAACGCGTCGAGTGACTGGTCGGCGCCCACAGAGACAGCCTCCTGCGAGAGCGCCAGCGCCATAGCGTCATTGGCAAACGCCCGCGCGCTCCCGCGAAATATGTTTCGCGAGAACTGATCCAGCACCACGATTTCCGCCAGTCGACCCGCCGGCTCGCGTCTCCATTTCCACAGCTCGGCAGCGCACGCCGCCGCATGCACGCGGCCGAAGCGCTTGGTAATCAGCTGGTCCAACTCGTCGTCTTTTGACCACCAGGCTGATTCCGTCAACTCGTGGAACCAGAAATCGAGTACGTTTTGGTAGTTCATAACCCGTGCATCATATTGGCGCCAGACGCCAAAGCTGATATTGCACCGCCAAACTCAATCTGACCATATGTACCCATCCGCAACGAGGGGCTAAATCGAGCCCGCACGCAATTGCACTTGGACCGCGGTCATTATGTATTGTGTTGACCGAAAATCTTCACAGCTCGCTTCAGTTCGTTTTCTGTCCGTCGCTAACCGCTGCGAGGACGAACTAAGACCTGAGCATGTCGCAACCAGATTTTGACGTAACAACCAGTCGCGCTGCCCCACTTCATCCTGATGAAGCCAACCGGCTGCGCGCGCTGAGAAAGACCGGTGCGCTGGACAGCCCGTCCGTGCCGTTGCTTGACCAGATCACCAAATCAGCGGCGCGGTTGCTCAACGTGGAGATCAGCCTGATCACGCTGGTGGATGCGGAGCGACAGTGGTTTCTGTCCCGCCATGGCCTGAAGGCGAATGAAACGCACCGGGACTTTGCGTTTTGCAGCCACGCGCTTCATGCCAGAGAGATTTACACCGTCGAAGATGCGTCGACTCACCCCACCTTCCGGGATAATCCGCTGGTCACGGGCGACCCTTTTATTCGGTCTTATGCGGGCGCCGTGCTTCGTGACTTATCCGGGCTTCCGCTTGGCACGTTATGTGTTATCGGAAAGGAACCGCGGGTTTTCTCGGACGGCGAGCTCGATATTCTGAAAGAGCTGGCGAAGATCGTCCGACGCGACATCCTGACGATCGCCGCGCGCGACCAGTCAGAGGATTCGCGCCGCTACGACCCCGTCACCGGCGCGTTCTGGGGAGACAGCTTCTACAACGCCGCCAAACGGCTTTCATCCGAGCTTGGGCTCCAACATGGCGCTTCCATTATCTGCTCGACGACGATCGAAAATCTGAGCGTCATTGCCGACACATCCGGAAGCAGCGTAACGGACAGGGTCATCGAGGATGTCGGCGCCAAGATGCAGAGTGTTCTTGAGTCATTCGGGCTGACGCTTCTCGGACGACCCGATGGCAAACGCATCATCAGCAAGACGGTCATCGACACCGAAGCGGACCCGGAGAAGCTTGACGAAGTACGCGCCGCATTGATGAGCGCTTTTTCCGACGGCCCTGCACTCAACGAGGGCGGCCTGACGCCGCGACTCGTCGTCGCGGTTGCCCAGAGAAGAACCGATCTGCGGCTCGAAGACGTCGTCATGATGTGTCGAATCGCATCAGAAGAGACCGAAAAGCGGGACGGCGTATCGTCTGTGGTGGTGACGCAATCGATCGAAAGGGACGTGCTGGCGAGGATTCGCCTGACAGAGGACATCGGGACCGCTCTCGATAAAGACCAGCTGCACCTTGAGTTCCAGCCCAAACTCAACACCCGCACCCAAAGCGTCACCGGCTGCGAGTGCCTGATTCGATGGGAGCACCCCACCGTCGGTAGGGTGCCGGC